>DXWL01000030.1 GCA_019416865.1 Fusobacterium sp. | reverse complement strand
TTAAAATTTTTAAAAATATTTTCACAAAAGTGAAACGAGGCTTTACAAATCAATACAAAATTAAAAAATAATAAATTTTAAAATATTTTAAATTATATAGAATAAACACTTTTATTCTTCTGCTCCTACATAAGCAAAAATACCCAGCCTCGAAATTATCTTCATAATCTCTTGGCTGGGTAATTTTATTTTCTATAAGTATATTTTATTGCTTTTCGCTATATATTTTTTCTTGTCTGTTTTAGGAGCTTCAAAGAAAGCCTTATATGCTCTGTATGTTTCATATACATCAAGTTTTGAAGATACTTCAAAAGGTGAATGCATTGCAAGTAAAGCAGGACCTACATCAATGGTTCTGATACCTTTCATTGCAAGATATTTTGCAACAGTACCTCCTCCACCTTCATCTATTTTTCCAAGCATTCCTGTCTGCCATTTTACACCATTATCATTCAAAAGTTTTCTTATTTCTCCCACATACTCTGCATCAGCATCGTTTGTGCTGTATTTTCCTCCTGAACCTGTATATTTTGTAATAACTATTCCATAGTTAAGCTGAGCTGCATTTTGAGGATCATTTACACTTTTAAAAATAGGGTCTATTCCCACTGTTACATCTGAAGAAAGAGCTTTAGAGTTCCATAAAACTTTTTTCAGATAAAGGTCAGAATATGTTCCTTTTGCTCTTGCTATCAAATCGCTTGTGAAATATTCTAAATATTGGCTCTGAAGCCCTGTGCTTCCGTCAGAACCTGTTTCCTCTTTATCTGCAAGGAAACATACTGCTGTTCTCTCTGGAACTTCATCAAGGTCTAATATAGCTCTTAGAGATGTGTATCCACAAATTCTGTCGTCCTGTCCATAAGCTCCTATCATAGATCTGTCAAATCCTATATCTTTTGCTCTTTGACTTGGTACAAGCTCAAGCTCTGCTGATATAAAATCTTCCTCGACTATTCCATAAGCTTTGTTAAGACTCTCTAAAACGTTATATTTTACTAAATCTTTTATCTTTTCATCATTTATAACTGATGGAATTGAACCTACAATAATCTGCAGTTCTTCCCCTTTTATAACCTCTCTTGCTTTTCTATCCCCTTGAACAACTCTGTCTAAATGAGGAAGAATATCAGGTACAGTAAAAACAGGGTCATCTTCATGTTCCCCTATTGTTATCTTCACTTTTCTTCCGTCAGAAAGAACAACCACTCCATGAAGAGAAAGAGGGATTGAAGCCCATTGATATTTTTTTATTCCTCCATAGTAGTGTGTTTTCATATAAGCAAGTTCAAACTCCTCGTAAAGAGGATTTGCCTTAAGGTCAAGTCTTGGAGAGTCAATATGAGATACTACATAGTTAATCCCTTTTAAAATATCCTCCTTACCAATTACAGCAAGAACAACATTTTTCTCTCTGTTTACATAGTAAACCTTATCTCCCGGCATAAGAACATCTTTATACTCTGCTGCTATAAATCCGCATTCTTTTGCCAGTTCCACACTGAAATCAATAAATTCTCTTTCAGTTTTTCCAATATCCAATACTTTTTTGTATTCCTCTCCCATAGAAAAAATCTTTTCTGCTTTTTCAGGAGAGATATCCTTCCAGCCGTTTACTTTTTTGTACAACATAGAATCACCTTATTTCTTTAATCTTTGATTTAAAATCTCCGCTTCTGCCTCATATCCGGCTTTTCCAAGCAGAGCAAACATATTCTTTTTGTAAGCTTCTACTCCTGGTTGATTAAATGGATTTACACCTAAAAGATATCCGCTGATTCCACAAGATTTTTCAAAGAAGTAGAACAGATATCCTAAGCTGAATGCATCCATTTTTGGCATTGATATTCTGATGTTAGGCACATCTCCGTCTACATGGGCAAGTTGTGTTCCCTGCATAGCTTTTTGATTTACAAAATTCATTCCTTTTCCTGCTATGTAGTTAAGTCCGTCAAGGTCTGCCTCATCAAAAGGAATAACCATGTCTGTATCAGGGTTTGCAATATCAATAAGAGTTTCAAACATCAGTCTTTCTCCATCTTGAATATATTGTCCCATAGAGTGAAGATCTGTAGAAAGATCAACTGAAGCAGGGAATAACCCTTTTCCGTCTTTTCCTTCTGATTCTCCGTAAAGTTGTTTCCACCATTCAGCTATATAGTGAACTTTTGGTTCATAGTTAATAAGCATTTCTACAGCTTTTCCGTTTCTGTATAACAGATTTCTCATAGCTGCATATTTGTAACAGTCATTTTCTTTAAATTCTGCTTTATAGTCATTTTCAGCTTCTCTTGCTCCTGCCATAAGGTCATCAATTGAGATTCCAGCTGCTGCAATTGGAAGAAGTCCCACTGCTGTAAGTACAGAGAATCTTCCTCCTACATTGTCAGGAATAACAAATGATTCATATCCCTCTTCTGTAGCAAGTTTTTTTAATGCTCCTTTTGCTGCGTCAGTTGTAGCATATATTCTTTCTCTTGCTCCCTCTTTTCCATATTTCTTTTCAAGCATTTCTTTGAATATTCTGAAGGCAATAGCAGGTTCTGTTGTAGTTCCTGATTTTGAAATTACATTTACAGAGAAATCTCTGTCCCCTATTACTTCTATTAGATGAGCAAGATATGTTCCAGATATGCTGTTTCCTGCAAAATAAATTTCCGGAGCTTTTCTTTGTTCTTTTGAAAGTTTATTTGCGAATGAGTGAGATAAAAATTCTATAGCTGCTCTTGCCCCAAGGTAAGAACCTCCTATTCCCACTACTACTAAAACATCTGAATCAGTTTTTATTTTTTCAGCTGCTTTTTTTATTCTGTCAAACTCTTCTTTATCGTAATCTGTTGGAAGGTGAAGCCATCCTAGGAAATCATTCCCCTCTCCTGTTCCCTCTTCAAGAACCTGAGCTGCAGATTTAACTTCAGTTTCCATAGCCATTAATTCCTCTTCACTTATGAAATCCCATACTTTTGAAAGGTCTAAACTTAGTTTTTCCATACTTTTCCCCCTAGATTAATTATTTATTTAATATTAATAAATTATTTTATTCCAACCTCTTTTTCCAACACTTTTATTCTCTCTTCAAGTTTTCTTATATATATTGTATTGGCTGTTATTGTATCATTAAGTTTTTTAATTTCACTTTCAACATTTTCCATTCTCTCTTCAAATGTCTTAGCATCAAATCCTATTTTATTAAGTTCATTTGAAAAATCAACTACAAGAGTTTCCAATATATCCAGCTCTTTTTTATTAGCTTTTTCCAAATCTATTTTATTAAGGGCATTACTAAGGTCATAGGCAAACTGGTATCTTGAAAGAGGTTTATTTCCTTCAAATCTGAAAGAGTCCTCCTCTATTATTCCTTCGTCAACAAGTTTCTGTACAGACTCATAAGCCCAGTGATTTTTATCTATATCTTCGTATTTAAGCTCACTGTAAGATAGTGTAAAAATTATAAAAAACATCAATCCAGTCAGTAATTTTTTCATTCTGCCCTCCTTTAGTTTTTACACTTTCAGTATATCACAACCCTCTGTCCTTATCAATAAATAACAGCTCTATCCTCAAGATAAAAATTAATAAAGTTTCTGAATTTTTTTCACTTATAGTATTTGACAGATTGTTTTCACATTTTGTCAAAAAAAGAGACCGTTGCATTTTTAAAATCATAAAAATACAACAGCCTCTTTAAATTATTTATATATTAATAAATTTATAGTGTGATTGTTTCCTGAGCTTCCTTCATAAATATAAGCTGAAAATTTATCCCTTCCTCTTCTTTAGGAGATAATTTTATATATTTCTTATCACTTTGAAGCATTCTTGCCTTAACATTATCTTTTATAATTATATCAAGAATATGTTCTATTTTTTCTTTGCTCTCTTCTGAAGTGATAGGACATGATATCTCTACTCTGTGTTCTGTATTTCTTGTCATCATATCCCCTGAAGATATATATATTTTTCTCTCCTCTTTAGAGCCAAAAGCATAAATTCTTGAATGTTCAAGAAAACGGCCCACAATACTTATCACTTTTATATTCTCTGTTTTTCCTGTTATTCCAGGAACAATACAACAAATTCCTCTCACAATAAGAGTTATCTGCACCCCTTTTTCTGAAGCTCTCACAAGAGTTTTTATAATATCTTTGTCAGTAAAAGAGTTACATTTTATTATAACTGTTCCTGTTTTTCCCTCTTCACATTTTTTTATTTCCTCTTCAATAGAGGAGATTATATTACTTTTAAATCCTACAGGAGCAACCCATAATTTTTTATACACCCCCAAAAGATTTCCCAAAGCCATATTTTTGAAAAATTTATCAGCATCAACACCTATCTCTTCGTCAGCTGTCATAAAAGAAAGGTCAGTATATATCTTCGCTGTCTTTTCGTTGTAGTTTCCTGTTCCTATCTGAGTTATATATCTAAATTCATCTTCATCTTTATAAGTGATAAGGCAGATTTTTGAATGAACTTTAAATCTGTCAGTTCCATATATAACTCTGCAACCTGCTTCTTCTAATTTTTGAGCCCATTCAATATTATTTTCCTCGTCAAATCTTGCCCTTAATTCCATTAAAACTATAACTTCCTTGCCGTTTTCAGCTGCATTTATAAGGTATCTTGCAAGTTTTGACTCTTTTGAAATCCTGTATAAAGTCATTTTTATTGATTTTACTTTTGGATTATTTGAAGCTTCTTTTACAAGCTTCAAAAATGGATTCATACTTTCAAAAGGAAAGTGAAGCAGCAGATCTTTTTTAAAAACTTCTCCTATCATATCTTCTGTTTGTATAGTTTGAACAGGTGTGAAAGGATTATAGGTAAGTTTTGTTTTCAATTCTTCAGGGATAATATTTTCAAGAGAAAAACAATACGTTACATCTAAAGGAGTTTCTGAAATAAAAAACTGTTCTTTTTTCAAATTTAATTTTTCCATAAAGTATTTATCAAAATCTTTATTCATCTTTTTCTGCATCTCTATTCTTACAGGGGAAAGTTTTGAACGGTTTTTTATAAGTTTTTTCATATGCTGTCTATAGTCTGTAGAATCATCATAAATCTCTAAATCTGTATCTATATCTGCATTTCTTGTAATACACATAACAGTGCTGTCTATAAATTTATACATAGAAAAAATATTTTGTGCAAAATACAAAATAATATCTTCAAGAAGAAGGTAATTTCTGTTTTCTTTATCTAAAGCCACTATTCTGTCTATTCCTTCTGGAACAGGTATAATTCCTATAAGTTTATTCTTTTTATTTTCCAAATGAACTACAATATGTAATTTTTTATTTGGTATAAATGGAAAAGGGTGCCATACATCTATAATTTGTGGTGATAAAATAGGAAGAATATTCCTTTTGAAATATTTTTCTACTTTTTTTATTTTGCTCTCATCTAAATTTGACATTTTTTCAAAATTTATATCATTTTCTCTCAAAGAGGCATCTAATTTTTTAAAAATGTAATCACGGAGTTTATAAAGAGTTTCTGAATTTTTATAAATTTCCAAAAGCTGTTCTTTGGCACTCATTCCTGTTTTATCATCTGTATAATCAGGGATAAATTTCATATAGTCATTAAGAGTTCCCACTCTCACCATGAAAAATTCGTCAAGATTTGTTGTAAAAATTGAAATAAATTTAAGTCTTTCAAGAAGTGGAGTTGTTTCACAATCTGCCTCTTCCAAAACTCTCTCATTAAATTTTAACCATGAAAGCTCTCTGTTATCTACATATTCATATCTGCTTTTATTTTTCATTATTTTCTGCCTCATCATTTCTTTTGCTTAAAATTCTATCTATAAAATATCCCTCTCTGATACCATTTCTACTGACATTTATTATTTCACATCCAAATCTTTTTATAACTTCATTTAAAATTACAACTCCTCCTGCAAGAGAAAAGATTCTTTCAGGTATAATTCTATACACAGGCTTACATTTTTCAGGATCTGAACTTCTAAGTCTGCTTACAATATCTTTAATATTTCCTTTTGTAAGGGATTTTTCTTCATCAGAAATTCCAAACAACTCTTTTGAAATTTCAAGAGCAGCTCTCGAAGTTCCTCCTATTGCATACATTGTTTCGTAATTACTTTCGTAATCCCATTGAAGTTCATCAAGTGCTTTATTTATTATTTTTTTCATTCTTCTTATATCTTTATCAGCTGGAATAACCCCTTTTACTGATTTATTTTGAAGATTTAAAGCACCTATAGGAATGCTTGTTAATCTTTTTATTTCTCCATTTTCAAACAAAACAAGTTCAGTACTTCCTCCGCCTATATCTATAAGGACTCCTCTTGTTAAATCAAAAATATTTTTTACTCCTATAAAATCTAATCTTGCTTCTTCATCTCCAAAAAGAATTTCGGGAACAATTCCTGTTCTCTCTTTTAGCTCATTTAAAACTATCTCTCTGTTATTTATATTTCTAAGTGAAGCTGTAGCAAATACTGAATAATTTTCAATATTTTGCTCAGCAAGAATAATTTTATATCTGTTTAAAGCATAACATGCTTTTGCAATACCTACTTCTGTAAGTCCTCCATCTTTTATGCAAGATGCCAGTCCAGCTATTGTTTTTTTATTCTGTACCAGCTTTATTTTCCCCTCTTCATATTTAAACACAGATAATCTTATTGTATTAGATCCTAAATCTATTACACCATACACCATAATCTATTTCCTCCTTATAACTTTTTATTATATGATAAAATTAGTTTGTAAGAATAATATTTTTTTTCTGTAAAAAACAAGTAAAAAAACAAAAACTGCTATTTATCTTACCTATTTTCTCTATATAAACCTTTTATTTGTCAAAATTAAAGATATGTTTTTCAAAAAAAAATAAAAAAACTACAGGAATTTTAAAACCTGTAGTTTTTATTTTTATATTTTATAATCTTATACTTTAAATATTTTTCCTAAATAATATGCAAAAATTGGAGGAACTGCATTTCCGATTTGTCTATATTTTGCACTATTTGAACCTATAAAAAAATATTCATCTGGAAACGACTGTATTCTAGCAACTTCTCTGACAGACATTCTTCTATGTAAATTTGGATGCGGAATTATTAAAGGACCTCCTGTTCCACTTCCTCTACCCATTATAGTTGGAGAAATCTTATCCCACTCTGTAGCTCTATTACCTACTCTTCCATTTATTTTTACTTCGCATTTTGTACCATCATGATTTAAGATATTTTTATCATCTGGAGTATATTCTAAAGGTAAATCTTGAATAACATCTCTCACTGTTACATATTTATAATCTTCACTACTATCCATTAACTTATCTATTTTTACATAATTTTGTTCTTTTAAGTAGTTATACAAAAGATTGCTTATCTGAACTGAACTATATTTTGGACTAACTACTCCATTTTTAAAATGCGTTGGTCTAATTATTAATGTTTTATAATCTTTTAAACATTTTTTTTCTGCTTTTTCTTCAAATATATTATTTTTAATATCCTTTCTAACTCCAGCGATAATAACTCTTTCTCTATTTTGTGGAACACCATAATCACAAGCATTAAAAACATTGTAAGAAATCGAATATCCAATTCCTGATGTTTCTAAATCTTTTAGAATCATCTGTAAAACTTTACCTTTTTCCATATTTTCCAAACCTTTTACGTTTTCTAAAAGTATATATTTAGGATTTTTAGCCTCTATTACTTTTAATATTTCTAAATATAAGTGATTTCTAGAGTCTGACATACTTCTGTTCATATTAGCAACAGAAAAACCTTGACAAGGGAATCCTCCTATAACAATATCTCCATCAGGTATAAAAGCATTTATTTCTTCTTTTTCTATATTCAAAAGCTCAGTAATATCTCCTAAAACAATCTTATGTTGTTCTATTTTATTTAAGTTATATGAATAAGTATCCAAAGCATCTTTATCAAAGTCATTTGCCCAAATAATCTTATGACCTGCTAACATAAAACCTAGATCCAATCCTCCTGCTCCAGAAAACAAAGAAATAACTCTCAAACTAAAAACCTCCTTTAAATAATCTATTTTAAAAGATATCACAAAAAATAGCAAAAGTCAATTGTAGGCTATAGCCTATTGAAATACATTTTTAAAATATTTATCATATAAATAACATGGATATAAAAATGAAGTTTGGAAAAAATTTAAAAAATATTAGACAAAATAAAAAAATTACTCAAGAAAAATTGGCTGAACTTGCAGGAATAGATAGGAGCTATTTAAGCGAAGTTGAAAGGGGGATAAAAAATATTTCTTTAACTAAAATAGAAGCTATAGCTAATGCTCTTGATGTAAAAATTTATGAACTTTTAAATTTCTAAGGAGAATTTTTATGATTTTAGATGAAATTTTATTAGATAACATAAGTAATATCGCTGGTATTAAAACAGCCCCTAAAAACTTAGAGGAAATTTTTTGTTTTTTTAAAAATTTAAAAGAAAAACTTGAAACAGGAGACTATAAAAGTGAGTTAATTGCTCTTGTTTTCTTTAATTTTTTAACCAAAAAAGAAATCAGAGACAGAAAAGTAACTTCCAGAATTTTTGAAGATATTATGGCAAAACTTTTTAAAGGAACTGTTCTAGATGAAGAAAGCAAAGAAAATTTTCCTGCTCCTGATTATATAAAAAAATATGATGATAAACATATCAACAGCTGTAAAAAATTTAACTTCCTTATTTCAAATGATTTATCAACTAATAAACGTGAAAAAGCAGATAATAAATTTGGAAATTATACTTTATCTTTAAAAACTTTAAAAGGTCAACTTTATGATAGTAATTTAAATATAATTGACAAGGATATAAATAATGAATTAAATATAGGGTCTCTTTCTTACAGAGCTTTATTAGTAGACTTGCTTTCAGATGAAGAGTTATCAAAATTAAGTGATAGAAAAGGCGGTTTAGGTTCTAAAAAACAATTAATAAAACAAATTTATACTCCTCTAGAAAAAAATTCTAAATGGACTGATTTTATAAATAGATTAAATGATTTTTTAAATTACATATATGATGGCAGTGATTTTATTATTGTTTTCAAAAGTGGATATAAAATGAAAATTCTATTTATTAAAGAAAAAGACTTCATAGATGAATTAATTAATATTGCTAAAACAGATTATTCTACTTTTTTCGATATTTTTTATCGCTGGGAAAACAATAATTTGAGAATTCACTATAATAAATTATTTAAAGTCTTAAAAGAGAAATCAAAAATAAAAGAGATAGAATTAAATTTTAATACTTTGGAAAAAAGTATTCCTCTTCAAGAAAAAATAAATAAAATAAAGTTTTCTATAGAAAATATTCTTTTAAAAGACTAAATATTAAATCTTTTAACTATAAAGGAGCTGATGTAATTTTATAAATACAACAGCTCCTATTAATTAATAATTAAAATTATAATCTTATACTTTAAATATTTTTCCTATTTCTTAGATTTCAAGTTCTGCATCCGTTGTTCTTTCTTTATGAGGCGGATTCCATAACTTTAATACAAAAGCTGCCACAAAACAAACTATTAAAGTGATTCCCATTACTGACATAAATGTATTAGCTCTTCCTGTGCTTAATAAAATAGGTCCAAATAGTAATGTGTAATATTCTACAAAGTCTATAGGTGATGTTACAGCTGCATCTTCTAAAGTTTTAGATTTTCCAGAAGGATCACAGATTCTTAACAGAGTAAGTCCTATTGCATAAACTCCAGTACAATATCCATAAACAAATATGCAACGCTCAAACCAATATTTATTGTTCAAACGAGGACCAACTATCCACATACATATAAGCAGTGTTACCAGTGCTAAAACTGATAAAACCACTATCGGCATTGCAAACTGCATAACTATCTCTAATTTTATTCCAGCAACTCCAAAGAAAACTAGAAAATCTGTTGCCGAACCACTTATTCTTGAAATTGAATGCTTATCAACGTGTTTACCTATTCCAGAATATTTTAATAATTGTGTCATTGCAACAGCTATTAGAAATGCCCATAAATATGTCGGCATTGTAGAAAGATATATTCTTACATGACCTATTGTTAAATATGCAAGTCCCACTGGAATAATTATCATTGTAAGACTCCAAGCCAAAGGATCTAAGGCTATTGGACTTACCATCTCTTTTCCTAATTCCGGCTCTTTATGTTCAGGCATCCACCCTGTTTTAAATTGTTCAGGCAAAGCATCAAATCTATTAACAAAATATGTATATTTTTTGTTTGTTGCATTTTTTATTAATATAATTCCACCTATTAGTCCTACTAAAACTCCAATTGTTGCAAAAGTCATTCCAACATCTGTTGCCCCTGTCCATCCAGTTGCTTCTGTAATTGCTGATCCAAAAGCTGCATTTGTTCCATGTCCTCCAACAAATCCTCCACCAACTAGGATTGTAAATCCTTCTGGTAAATCTGTTATAAATTTATCTATTATATAAACTCCTACACCAATAGGTACTATATACACTAAGATAGAGGCTATAGAACGATAGACATATAATGCTAAAATTCTTTTTAAACTTTCTCCTTTGGATTCTTTCAATTCTCCTAATCTTTTTTCTGATTTTACTATAGAAAAACTACCATAGGCAATTGCTGAAAATACAATTACCATAAAAGCAGAAGTATATGAACCCATATGACTAGAAAAATGTAAAACATCTGCCCCATATGGCCCTAATCCTAATCCTAAAAAACCTGCTATTAAACTTGAAGGAATATATAAATTTTGTAAAAAACTAATTTTACTTCTTAAAATATGTCCTACAAAAATTAAAACAGCCGCTTTCATCAAATCCAAAAATAATATTTCTATACTAAACTCCATAAATGTCTTCCCTCCCCCTTTTTTCTTTTAAAAAAATGGAGCTGTTACAAACTTCTAAATAAAACTTTCTATGAAAAAACAGTTTCTATTTATATGGCTCATCTGAGCAAGGAACAATTTTCAGTACTGAAAATTTTATTTTTACAGTTTTATAATGCAACAGCTCCATTTTAATACAATATTTTTAATTAATTATATTATTTTATCTTTTACAAGTTGTAGGTTTAGAAACAGTAGTTGTAGCTTTAGGAACTATTTCGTAAGTTCCTTCTTCTAATCCTAATATATCTTCAGGAGTTACCCACTCTCTTCCTTGGATTGCAGAAGTTTCTTCGTGTGTAAGTGTTCCTAAATATGAAGTCATACTTCTTCTTAAATATCCATTTCTTCTACAAGCTTCTTTTACTCCATTTTGTACTATTGATTTGAAGTGATCAATTACACTTGCTGCATAAGCAATTGAAGTTGTTTTTGAAGCAGCTCCAGGAATATTATCAACACCATAATGAACTATTCCATCTACTACAAATGTTGGATTTTCGTGAGTAGTATGTCTGTAAGTTTCTATTGCTCCTCCTACATCGGCACTTACATCCACTATTACAGAACCTTTTTTCATTAAAGATAACATATCTCTTGTTATTAAATGGTCTTTTCTATGTTTAGGCCATTTTACACAGTTTATTATAAGGTCTAAGTTTGGCATAAGTGCTTTTATATTAGCAGAGTTTGAAATCATTGTACTGATTCCAGGAAATTCACTTATTAAATCTCTTAGTATTTTTACATTTATTTCCATTACAGTAACATTAGCTCCTAAGCTGTGAGCTAATTGGATTGCTCCATGTCCTGCAAGTCCTGCTCCTATTATCAATACATTTGCAGCAGGGGCTCCTCCAGCTCCACAAATTAATTGACCTGAACCTCCATTTGTTCTTAGAAGGTGTTCTGCTCCTTTTAAAAGTCCTAATTTTCCTGCTATTTCACAGTTTGGAGATCCATATCTATGAGTATCTTCTGCTGTAAAAGCTATTACTTTTGATTTTAAAAGTACATCTACCTCTTCTCTTGAAGCTGCCGGATGTAAACAAGTAAATATAATTTGTCCTTCTCTCAACAGATCATATTCTTCTTCTTCCAATTCTTTTACTTTAGTTACAAAATCACAAGTCGCATATATCTCCTTCATGTCTTTTGCAATCTTAGCTCCAACTTTTTCATACTCTTCATCTTCAAAACTAGCACCCACTCCTGCACCAGTTTCTACATAAACTTCTGCTCCTAAAGATATAAGCTCAGCTGCTTCATTTGGTGTCATTATAGTTCTGTATTCACCAGCTTTGATATCTTTCAATAATCCTACTTTCATTTCTTTTCCCCCCTCTTTTAATATATTTATTAGTTATATTTTTATAATTACCCCTAATTGCCTTTAAATCCCGAGAAAATTTTTATATTTTTACTATTATATCACATTAGACAATCATTTAAAATATCTACCTTCATAATTTTCTGCAATTATATCTCTCACTGTACTGCTCAAATTTTTTCTCTCCTCCAAAGAAAGTTCAGAAACATATATAGGTTTTTCAATTATAAGTTTTACTTTTCTGTTTCTATGAACAGAAAGCTCCCCTCTTTTTTGAATATCCATAGCTCCGCATATAGTCATGGGAACAATAACTCCCTCTGTATCAAGAGCCAATTTGAAGCTTCCCTTTTTAAAATTTCCTATCTCTCCTGTAACTGTTCTCTCTCCCTCTGGAAAAATAACTGTAGGATAACCACTTTTTACTATTTCTACAGCCTTTTTAATACTTTTCATTCCTTCACGGGCATTGCCTCTGTTTAGAAAAATATAGTTTCCTCTCTTCATCCATCTTGAGAAAAAAGGCCATTTCTCCATCTCATATTTTGCTACAAACCCCATATCCATAGGAACTCCTGAAAGAATAACAGGGATATCAAAATTACTTTGGTGATTTGCTACAAAAACTATACCTTCATCTACAGAAAGTTTTTCAAAGCTTTCTCTGTCTTTATAAATAACTTGAACCTTTGTTCCCAAAACTTTTAAAAACACACAGCTTATATCTTTCAGTGCCTGTCTGGCTGCTTCTATCTTTTTTTTCTTATCACCAGAAAGAGCCACAGGAATATATCTTATCTCCTTATAAACAAACAACACAAGCGAAGTAATTACAGCAAGTACAGCTCCAAACATAGTTCCTCCTTTTAAGCTTCAGAGATTTTCTACAGCTTTTTTTATTGTGCTGTATTCAAAACCTTTCCGCATCAAACTTTCGACTTTTTTTCTGTATTCCTTATCCCCCATTCTTTCCCAGAGTTTTTGAATCTCTTCCATCTCTCTGTCTGTATTATCTTCAAGAAGTTCTCTCACAGATGAAAGAGAGATTCCTTTTAACATAAGCTGATATTCCAGCTTTTTTCTTCCCCAGTTTTTATGAGAGTTTATAAAGGATTCAGCAAATTCATAATCATTTAAATAACACCTGTCATTTAATAATGAAATCACTTTAGATATTATAGTTTTTTCTTTGTATTTTGTCAAAAGTTTTGTTTCAAGTTCTTTTTTGCTGTAATCTCTCTTCTCCAGAAGCCAATAAGAAAAAGAGAGAGCCGAAGATTCGGCTAAAAGCATATAGCTTTCGTTGTCAATCTCCATGCTCTCTTTTAATCTGTATTTTTTAATGGTGTCTTTTGTAAGAGAGAAATTTGCTCCGTTTTCAAAAAGAATTTTATTCTTCTGAATCTCCAAAATCTTCATTCTCTTCCACATCCTCATCTTCTATATCTGTGGCTGTTCCTGCCTGAATAGCATTTTTTGCTTTAAGTTCATTATAGATTGCATCAAATAACTCTTTTTCCTCTTCAAGTCTTGCCTTTACATTTTCTTTACCTTGTCCAAGTCTTATATCTCCAAAACTGAACCATGCTCCTGATTTTGCAACAATATCTGCTTTTATAGCTGCATCAAGAACTTCTCCCACTCTTGAGATTCCTTTACCATACATAATTTGGAAAGCAGCCTCTTTAAACGGAGGAGCTATTTTATTTTTAGTAACTTTTACAACAACCTCGTTTCCTATTATATCGTCCCCTTGTTTTACAGAACCGATTCTTTTTATCTCCATTCTTACAGAAGCATAGAATTTAAGAGCCTTTCCTCCTGTTGTTGTAGTTTGAGGTCCAAAACCAAATCCTCCGATTTTATCTCTTATTTGGTTGATAAATATCATTGTTGTTTTAGATTTGTTAAGAGTACCTGTAAGTTTTCTAAGAGCCTTAGACATAAGTCTTGCCTGAAGTCCCATTTGCTGATCACTCATCTCTCCGTCAATCTCTGCTTTTGGTACAAGAGCTGCAACAGAGTCCACAACTATTACATCTACTGCCCCTGAACGAACAAGCATATCTGCTATTTCAAGTGCCTGTTCTCCATAATCAGGCTGAGATATTAAAAGATCATCAATATCTACTCCAAGTGCTTTTGCATAAACAGGATCAAGAGCGTGTTCAGCATCTATAAATGCCACTACTCCTCCCATTTTTTGTGCTTCTGCAATTATATGAAGAGCCACTGTTGTTTTTCCTGAACTTTCAGCTCCATATATCTCAACAATTCTTCCTCTTGGAACTCCTCCAAGCCCAAGAGCTGCGTCAAGGTTTATACTTCCTGTAGGAATAACATCTATATTCATTGCTGAATTTTCCCCAAGCTTCATTATAGAACCTTCACCAAAATCTTTTGTAATCTGTTTTATTGCATTTTCAAGTGCCTTATTTTTATCAGGTGTTTCATTTTTTTTAACTGCCATGTAGTAAAGCCTCCTTTTCCTCTTTTTCTGTATTTATTAAATATGAAATTTTTTTGATTAAATTATCGAATAATTAAATAAAATTTTCGATATTAAAAATATCTGCGTAATTTATGTAGTGAAACAGAATACAGGAAATTTGATGTTTGAACGAAGTGAGTTTCAAATTTCCTTTCTGTGAGCAATATAAATAGCTGATATTTTTTCTTAGAAAATTTTATTTAATTTTTCCGAATATCAAAAATTTTATTTTATATTATCATTCATGTATTTTTCAATCTCATTAAATACCATATCTGCATTAATAGAGTTCATACAGTTATGATGTCCCTTAGGGCATTCACGGTTGCCGTGAAGACTGCACGGAGAACATTTCTCCCCTTTGAAGATAAGAGTACTGTCAGCTCCAAAGTCAAACATTCCCGGATCTGTCGGCCCAAATATTACAAATGTTCTGCACCCAGCCCCTCTTCCAATATGAAAAGGTCCAGAATCATTTGTTACCATAAGCTTTGCTTTTGAAAGAAGAGCTCCACTCTCTTTAAGAGAAAGTTTCCCTGCAAGGTTTATACAAACTCCTCCGCTTATCTTATTAATATGCTCACATCTTTCTATATCTTCTCTGCCCCCTATTAGAGCAGTTTTTATATTATATTTTTCAAAAAGTTTTTTAGCTAAATCTCCAAAACCTTTTTTTGTCCATTTCTTAGTTTCTTTAGAAGCTCCGGGAGCCATTACAAAAAGCCCCTCATAATCTTTTACCTTTTCAAGATCTTTTTTGGAAAAAGTAAACAGAAGTTCCTCTCCCCTATATTTCAGCCCCAATTTTTTAAAAGGTTTGAAATAATTTTTTATAATAGTATCATCTGCATGATATTTTATAACTCTTAATTTTACTAAAATGGACTTCCACCATCTTCTTTTTGGATATACAAGAACCTTTGCCCCTGCAGCTCCAATCTGTTTTGAGATAACTTTGGATCTTATTTTTCTGTGCAGATCAAAAACATAGTCATATTTGTTTTCTGCCAATTTTTTTCCAAAGGCTGACATATTTTGATAACCATCATTTTCCTTTTTATCAAAAAGAATAAGGTTGTCTATATATGGTACTCCCTCAATGGAGTCTTTAAAATTTTTCATAACTAAAAAATCTATTGTTATGTCGGGAAATTTTTCTTTCAGCTGTTTTAATATAGGAGTGGTAAGAATTACATCTCCTATTGAGCTGAGCCTTATTATAAGTATTCTCACAATAACATCACTAACCTTTATTTCTTATTTTTTTCTTAAAACGCATCCACCCTCGTAAATATTTGTTAAGCATAAGGGCAGCTTTAAAAAAGAAGCTGTTTTTATCCACATACTCTTTTAAATCTACAAGACAGCTCTCTTCTAAATAGATATATTCATAAGCTTCTCCAAATTTTCCATAAATATTTTTAGAAAGTTTGCAGTCTATAAGGTATATTCTTCCATCTGACACAAGAAAATTTTGTATCTGAGAATCTCCATGAAGAAAACCTTTTCCATGTATATTTTTCAAAGTTTTACATACAATATCAAGATCTTCTGCCTTTCCCTCTCTGCTCTCTATATATTCACTCACAGAAAAAGAATCCACAGTCATACCAAAAACTTTTTTTTCAACAGCAAGATATGGCTTTGGAGCACTGAAACCATTAAGCATTAATTTTTCCAACTGACAGCACTCTCTCATGCTCTCTCCCCCTCTGAAAAGAGAGATAAATCTCTGCCACTTTCTTCTGTTCTTTTCTCTTGGAACTTTATATATATATCTTTTTCCATTTATTCTTATAAGCTGTACAAGGCTTCTTTGATCATCTTTTAAAGTTCTCATTACAGAGAAATCTTTTCCTCTTATCCTCGTATAAAAATCTGTAGTATCCTTCTCGTTATAATAAATATAAATTCCGTCTATCTTTTTTCTATTCATTATGCTCCTGACCTCTTAAATATTTATATACAGCATCAACCACTTTTTCAGGAACAATATCCCTCATACATTTGAAATGTTTTTGAGGACAGCTGTTTCCTCCGTGGATACCACAAGGACGGCAGGAAAGATTTTCTGTTTCTAAAACCTCACTGTTTCTGCTCCATGGAAAAAATCCAAACTCCTTTACAGTTGGGCCAAAAAGAGCTATTATTCTTGGCTTTTCAAAAGCAGAGGCTATATGTATAGGTGAAGAGTCATTTGTAATTACTATATCTCCCCTTTTTAAAACTGCTCCTAACTCTTCAAGAGTTGTTTTTCCTCTTAAATCTATAATATTTTCTGTATGAAGAGGAATGGAAACTTCCTCTTTTCCTCCTACAGCTGCAATCCCTATATTTTTATCCTTTGAAAGTTTATCTATAACCTCATTAAAATATTCTACAGGCCACTGCTTTGTAAACCATTTGCTTCCTGGAGCAAGAATCACTGTTTTTTTATTTTCGAGATCATTTGCCTTCCATATATTTGCTGCTTTTTCCTCTGCCTCTTTGCTTGGGAAAAGCTCTATCTCATATCTCTTATTATTTGTTTCTTCACAATCCACAAATGATAAAAGTTTTTCTACCTCATGCTTTGTTTTGTCATAATGAATTTTTTCAGTAAAGAAAAAACTTCCTGCTGCACTGTCATATCCTTTTCTTACAGAAGCTCCTGAAATCCATGATAAAAAAGAACTTCTCATATATCTGTGAGGAGTTATCACCATATTAAAGTTTTCATATCTCAGTCTTTTTCCAAGATCATATATCCCTCTGATACCTTTGTGTCTTCCCCTCTTATCATATTCTATTATCTCATCAATATTGGGATTATTTTTTAATATCTGTGCCCCTGCAGGTGTTGTTACATATGCAAGATATGAATCTGGGTAAGATTCTTTTATCTTTCTCACAAGAGGTGTTGAAAGGACTATATCCCCTATAAAAGCTGTGTGTATTATTAATATTCTCACTGGTTCACCTCTTTTTATTTTTTCAATTTCTCTGCAAGAAGAGCAAGAATCTCCTCCTCTATGCTTTCGTCATAAGATTCAAAATATTTATGTGAATAACTTTCCTTTACCTTTCTATCATCTCTGTCAGGTACAACATAAGAAACATTTGGGTCATTATATACTCCCCATCTTGTAGGACTTTGTGTCTTCTTATTTGGATACAATGCCACTATCTCTTTCTGCAAAGCCCCTGCAATATGAGTCGGCCCTGTTGAACCTCCAAAATATAGTTTTCCTTTTTCAATTACTGCTGCAAGATTTAAAAGAGAACCTCCGTTTGCAAAAAGATGTACTCTCTCTCTGCCAATTTTATCTATAAGTTTCTGTCCTCTCTCCTCTTCAGAGATATGGCAGGTAATTATAATATGACTATCCTCTGTTCTGTCATAAAGTTTCTGCAGAAGAGAAGCATATTGGTCATCAGTAATATTTTTAGCTGATCCTCCCATAAAAGGATTTACCACAAGAGAATTTTTTCCAATATTATTTTCTCTGAAAAATCTCTCTGCTACATCTCTGTTGCTGTCTTCAAGATATATTTTTGTCTGAATTTCAAAAACTTCATCATATCTTTCAGGATTTATTTTTCTGATTAAATCTAAATTATAATCAGCCTCATTTTTTATAGATTTTGAACGCTTTTGAAGAACCCCTTTATTAAAAGCAAAAAATGATGATAACTTTGATACTGGTCCTATTCTCACAGGTGCCTTACTTGCTTTTGCCAGTTTTGCAATATATGAGTCATTATAAAGAGCCACAAATATATCAGCATTGAAATATTTTATTTTCTCAAGAAGCTCTTCTGCTCTGAAATCATCTATTTTATATACCCTGTCCACAAAGGGAAGATTTTTTACTATCTCATAATTATAGTTTCTCACAAGAAGAATTATCTCTGCTTCTGGATACATTTTTTTTGCCATAAAAAAACTGGGAATAGATAGAATCAAATCCCCTATTTTATCTGTTCTTGATATTATTATTTTCATTGTATGCTCCATTTTTATAAATCTCTCTAAGTTTAAAATATTTTACCATGGAATACATGGCACTTGCACAGGCTATCATAAGCCCTTCTACTCCGTCAAGAAATCCCAGTCTTATGATATACATCTTTATAAATTTATAAAGAGGATTAAAGGCAATTTGAAAAACAGAAGCTTTTTTTCCCTTTCTGTAATATTCCAAAGCCCCTTCTGTTGTATATCTGTTAAATTTTGTAAAATAATCCTGAAGAGTAAGGTAGCTGTGATGAAGAATATCCTCTTTCAGTGTATAAACTTTCTTCTCTGTCTGAAACTCTTCATGCACCATATTGTCATTAAATCTTCCTGCTGACTTTTTAAAAAGTCTTATGTGATAAGAGTTGCTCCAACCTCCATGTTTCAACTTTTTACCAAAACATACAGAGGTAAAATTAACAGTGAACACCTCTCCCTCAACTTCACCATTTTTTATTTTTATAATTTTCTCTTTAAGAGCAGGAGAAATCTCCTCATCTGCATCAATATTTAATACCCACTCATGAGAGGCATTATCTATTGCTTTATTTCTCTGCATTCCATAGCCAAGCCACTTCTCGTATATAAATTTTGCTCCATATTTTTCAGCTATCTCTTTTGTTCTATCTGTTGAGCCGCTGTCTACAATTACAATCTCATCAGCAAACTCTTTTACAGATTCAAGAGTTTTTTCCAAAATTCTCTCTTCGTTAAGTGTTATCATTGCAACTGATAGTCCCATAATCTTCCGTCCTTTATATAAATTAGGATACAAGTCCGTATAGTTTTCCTATTAAAAGGTTTCTCGCAGCCATAAGGTTTATTTTAAATTTTTCTGGAGTAAACTTTCTAAGCTCTATTCTTCTTATCATCTCCCAATTTGGAGAATAAGAGTTTGTACCTTTTTTTGTTGTAATAAATCCTTTTACTCCAAGAGCTTTTAAAATTTCTACAGCCTCTTTGCTTCTATGTCCCCAAGGCCAACAGAAATACTCAACAGAATTTCCAAGATTTTTTTCTATAAGAGTTTTGTTAAGTGTATATTCCTCTGTTATACGATTTTTAAAATCTTCACTGTTTTCTTTTTTCATGTACGGCTCAATATGTTCATCTATAAATTTTTGTCCCAAAGAGATTATCTCTTTTTCAGATTTTCCTTTTAATTCTAAAAAATAATATTCCTGAAATTTCTTAAAAAACTCTTTGTTAATTATTATTCCCTCTGTTGAATATTCCCCTCTTTTTCTAAATTTTGGAAAACCTTCTTCTACATTTCCATAAAGGTATACATCTGTACAGTCCATACTGTCTTCAGAAAATACCCCTTGAAGTTTTATCTCCTTAAAAACCGGCATATGTTTGTGAGAATGTGCCTGAAAATCTACAAGTCCGCTTTCATACATCTCTCTTATCTCATTCCATGTCATATACTGCTCTGTTCTTCCATCTCCAAGAGCCATATATTTTTTCATAGCTTTATAGTTGGCTGTGCCGTTTTTTTCAAAAACAGTTTCACCCCATCTTTTATCTCCTATGTACAGGGTATTTAAAAATATTGTCGCCTTCATGTTATATTTTTTAAGAAGGGGAAACACTATTTTATAGTTATCGTAATATCCATCATCAAAAGTTATCAGAACAGAGTTTTTAGGAAGATTTCCCTTTCCATATTCTGACAATGTAACTGTATTCATTTTTTTCTCAGCAAGTATTTTCAAATGCTCTTCAAAAAGCTCTGGAGTAATATTGGAAACTGGATTTACCTGATGATATAAAAATACAGGAACACCTTTTCCGTTGAAAAAAACAACAGCCAATATTACAGCAGCTAAAATATATATCATAATTCCTCCATATTTTTAAATGAATGTAAGGGTATAGAAATTTATATTTAAGTTTATTTTTAATTATCTATAATTAATTATACCAAATTTAAAAATAAAAATAAACTTTTCTTAGAAAAAATAACAGCTATAAAATTTTATTTATATAATAAACTTATTTTCTGAGATTTCTCCCTAAACCAGTTTCGAAGCTCCTGTGGCTCTAAAATCTCTGCCTCATTCCAAAAATTTGAAAAATATCTTTTTCCCAAAAGCTGTGAACATTGAAATTTATATATATTTCCATTTTTTTCCAAAACTTTTGGACGATATGTCTTAAGATTTTTTAAAAGCTCAAGCCCCTCATCTGTAAACCTTACTGTTACTGTTTTATTATAAGATAGGAAAGGATCAAAATTTTCTATAACATTTTTTACATAGTCCATCTCATCATCATACACATTTTTTCCTGTAATATATACCGATTTTATATTTCTAATGCTAAAATTTTTAAATTTTTTCTCCTCTTCATCATAAGAAAAAAGATAATTTTTAAGCTCCAGCTCTGAAGAAGCTATATAATAAGGGGATATAGTTTTGCTGCTTTCATCTGCAAAAGTTACAACTATCTTCTTTTTGTTGTCTATAGCCAAACCAAGTTTTCCTATTATATCTTTAAATATAAAAAACTCTCTGCTCTTTTTAGATTTTTGTGCATAATGAAGAAAAATATTTCTAAAATATTCTGCTTCCACCTCAATATTTTTTTCTGCTAAAAAAGAGTAGTAGTTTTCTCTGTTCTTTTTATTTAAATTAAACTGAATTATTTTTTTTACATTTCCATATTTGTAATTATATATCTGTTTAAATCCCTCACTATTTTCAAAAATATAATTACACAAATAATTTTTTGTAATTCCAAAATCTTCAAGATCACTCTCTATAATCTTATAAATTTCTGCAGGGATTGTAATTCTTAACTTTTTTTCCATAAATATTCCTTTATTTACCATTTATATTTAGAAATAAGAAATAAAATTTTATTTCTTGTTCCTCCATATCAAAGATACCATATTTTAAAAGTTTTTACAAATTCATATTTTATGAACAAAGTATTTTTATTATATATTGAAATATATAGTTTTTTAATATTTTTATTGAACAATAACCTTTTTCTAATTGAAGAGTGGCTATATACATAAATACATTATAAAATATAATTATATGGGATTTAATAATTAAATTTTAAGGAGATATACTTATGAACAAAAATAAAAAAACATTTTGGGAAAATTATCGCTTCTCTATCATACTTCTTGCTTCAATAATTTTAGGAAGTATCTTAGGAGGATTTTTAAAAGAAAAAGCATCAATTTTAAAACCTTTTGGAGATCTGTTTATAAATGCAATGTTCACAATAGTTGTGCCTCTTGTATTTGTAACAATAAGCAGTTCTGTTGCAAGTATGAGCAACATGAAAAGACTTGGAAATATTTTAAAAAGTCTGCTTCTTGTGTTCTTCTCAACAGGATTTGTAGCATCTATAATTATTATCTTTATTGTTTTAATATATCCACCTGCTCAGGGAATAAATCTTAATCTGCCACCTGCTGAAGCTTTAAAACCTTTCCAAACAGGAGAACAGATTGTAGCAGCCCTTACTGTTACAGATTTCCCTCAGCTTATCTCAAGAAGTAACATGCTTCCTCTTATAATTTTCTCTATTGTATTTGGACTTTGTGTAAATATGATAGGTGAAAAAGGGAAGATTATTGCAAATGGTTTAGATGCCCTTGCAGCTGTATTTTTAAAAATGATTAATCTTTTAATGTATTATGCCCCTATCGGTTTGGGAGCTTATTTTGGAGCTCTTGTAGGGCAATACGGACAGGAACTTTTAGGTTCTTATGCCAGAGCAATGCTTATTTATTATCCCCTATGCTTTGCTTATCTGTTTATCGCCTTTCCTGCTTATGCTTATATATCAGCAGGTGTCGATGGGCTTAAGGCATTAAAATATGTAATCTCTCCTGCAATTACAGCTGTAGCGACTCAGAGCTCTATAGCAACTCTTCCTGTTAATTTGGAAGCATGTGAAAATATAGGAGTTCCAAAAGATATAAGAGAGATTGTTCTTCCAATAGGAGCAACAGCTCATATGGACGGAACTTGTTTCAGTACTATTTTAAAAATATCATTCCTTTTCGGAATATTTGATATACCTTTCACAGGAATAAGCACATATGTAAGTGCTGTTTTAATTGCCCTTGTTGGTGGTGTGGTAATGTCTGGAGTTCCTGGAGGAGGACTTATTGGTGAGATGTTTATAGTTTCTATCTATGGATTCCCTCCTGAAGCCTTTCCTATTATTGCTACAATAGGATATCTTGTTGACCCACCTGCTACTATGATAAATGCCAGTGGTGATACAATAGCTTCTATGCTTGTTGCCAGACTTGTAGAGGGTAAAAACTGGATGGAGAAAAAAATTGAAAATATAACTGTTCAGTAATCTTTAATCTTTGACATTTAGCCTTTCCTAAAGTATAATACAATTATAATTCTGGGGGGAATTAAAATAAAAAGTCTTAAAAAATTGTTTCAGCACAATTTTCTAAGACTTTTTTTATTATAAAACTACTTTATTTTAATTAATATCTGAATACTTCTTTATCATTTTTAATACCTGATGTATCTATCTCAATTTTTTTCAATGTGAATTTCTTATCATTCATCTCATCTAAAATTTTATTTACTGAGGCTGCTATCTTATCTGCATACATCTTATAATCCTTTGTATCAACTTGTGAGCCTCTTGCAAACTCAACATCTATTTCAACCTTACCGTTTTTCTCTATATCTACCTCTATCTCTTTTACATCTATTTTTTTATTTGCCTCAAGCACAGGAAAATCTGTGTAAAGTCTGCTTTGAATGATACTTTCTTCCCTGTCATATTCTCCTGCAAAAGATGCAGATGCTATTAGGAAAAACAGGGCTGATGCTAATTTTTTCATGGTTATATACCTCCTGCAAGTTGTTATTATCTAGTTTTGTTTTATGCTTTTTAGACGATAATAATTCCAAAAAAGGTATTTTTTATTTATAAAAAGGGGCTGTTGCATTTCTAAAATTGTAAAAATAAAATTCTCGATATTAAAAATTGTTTCGTAATTTATGCAGCGAAACAGAATACTGAAAATTTGATGTTTGAACGAAGTGAGTTTCAAATTTTCTTTCTGTGAGCAATATAAATAGAAACTATTTTTTCTTAGAGAATTTTATT
>DXWL01000003.1 GCA_019416865.1 Fusobacterium sp. | reverse complement strand
TGGTACCCCGTAGGGGAATCGAACCCCTGTTTCCAGAGTGAAAATCTGATGTCCTAACCGTTGAACGAACGGGGCATTAGTTATGGTGCCGCTTATCGGAATCGAACCAATCACCTACTGATTACAAGTCAGTTGCTCTACCAGATGAGCTAAAGCGGCGCCTTCAACAAGATTGATTATATCTTATCTCCGAACTTTTGTCAATAAAATTTTTTCTATTTTTTTAATATTTTTTTGTACTCCTTAAAATTTCTTTTATTTTTCAATGATTTTTACATGAAAAATTATTTATAAATAGCCTCTATTTCCTCTTTAGAATATATTCTCTTAGACTTCATATTTTCTAAAAGTTCCTGATTTTTTTCAATTTTATCTTTTTCATCAATATGAAATTTTCCTAAAACTTCTACATTGTGAAGTCCCTTTCCTTCAAGATAATTTTTTATATACTCAAGTCTTTCTGGAGAAGCAGGAAGCACCCATTTTTCTGTTCCTGGTCTGTCCAACTTATTAAGCTGCATTTTTGTATATTTTACATTTTGTAAAAACTCTGCCAGTTTTAAAAGTTCCTCTTCTGAATCATTTATTCCCTCTATAATAAAAGTTTCTAAATAAATTTTTCCCTTAAATTCCTCTCCTAAAAGTTTTATTCCTTCTTTTATCATATCTGCTGAAATATTTTTTTGAGGTCTGTTTATTTTCTTAAATGTAATATCTACAGCACTGTTTATTGTAGGGATAATTATATCTGCTCTGCTTATTTCATCTCTTACTTTTTTATCATAAAGAAGTGCAGAGTTTGTGATAACAACAACTTTTACATCTGTATTATCTTTTATCCAATTTATCATTTTCCCTAAATCTCTGCTTAAAGTAGGTTCTCCATCTCCTGAAAATGTAATACAATCAGGTTTTGATGTTTTTAAAAAATCTATTATTTCTTTTTTTGCTTCCTCTATATTTATATATGATTTTCTTTCTGTAACAAATTCTCTTGTAACTCCACATTCACAAAAGACACAATTCATATTACAAGTTTTTGGAGCTACCATATCAAGCCCTAAAGATTTTCCTAATCTTCTTGAAGGAACAGGACCAAATAAATATTTATACATAAATTTCCTCCTGATTTTTATTTGCTTTCAAATGATTATACACCAATATTGATGCTTTTTACAGAACTATTTTCATAATTGTATTAATACAAATTTCTGCATATTTTTAAATTATTTATTGCTTTTCACAGCAAAAAAATGATAACCTGTAGTGTAGAACAATAAAAATTGAATATAAAAACAGGAGGTGGATGAAGATGTTTAATATATCAGAAGCACTAAGACAAAACAAAATTTTGGAAGTTAAACATATGCTCATGGAAACAAATCCCATAGATATAGCTTCTATTTTGGAAAATCTTTCTCGTGAGAATACATTAAAAGCTTTCAGAATTCTCTCAAAAAATTCTGCCAGTGAAGTGTTTTCATATCTTTCTTCAGAAAAACAGCAAGAGATAATTGAGTCTGCAAGTGATGACGAACTTGCCACAATTATAAATGAAATGTTTTTAGATGACACTGTGGATTTGATTGAAGAGATGCCTGCAGGAGTGGTTGCTAAAATTTTAAAAAATACCTCAACTGAGCAGAGAAAACTCATCAATCAATTTTTGAAATATCCCGAAGACAGTGCCGGAAGTGTAATGACGGTAGAGTATGTTTCTCTAAAAAATGATATGAATATACGGGAAGCCCTTGAAAGAATAAGAGTAAAGGGTATTAAAAATGAAACTGTAAATGATTGTTTTGTTATTGATAAAGAAAGAAAATTAGTGGGAATTATTCCTATCAGAGAACTTATTATCAACAAAGAGGATGTAAGATTAGAAGATATTATGTCCTGCCATTTTGAAAAAGTTCAAGTTGATACAGACAGAGAAGTTGTAGCTGGACTTTTCAGAAAATATGATCTTTCTACAATGCCTGTTGTAGATATGGAAAATAGACTTGTTGGAATTATAACAATAGATGACATTGTTGATGTTATCGACCAAGAAAATACAGAAGACTTACAAAAAATGGCGGCTATGGAGCCTTCAGATAAAGAGTACCTTAAAGACTCTGTATTCTCTCTTGCAAAGCACAGAATTTTATGGCTTCTCATTCTTATGATATCTGCTACTGCTACAGGTTCTATTATAAGAAAATATGAAGCAACTCTTCAATCTGTTGTAATTCTTGCTGCATTCATCCCTATGCTTATGGATACAGGAGGAAATGCAGGTTCTCAATCTTCTACACTTATTATTCGTGGACTGGCTTTGGGAGAGATAAAAACAAATGATGTTTGGAAAATTTTATGGAAAGAATTTAGAGTAAGTATTATTGTAGGAATTGTTCTTGCTGGAGTAAATTTCTTAAGAATACTTTATTTTGATAAAATTGGAATTAAGATGACTTTTGTAGTGTGTTCAAGCCTTTTTGCTACTGTTGTAATAGCAAAAGTTGTAGGGGGAATTCTCCCTGTTGCTGCAAAAAAATTAAAACTTGACCCAGCTATTATGGCAAGTCCTCTTATTACAACTATTGTTGATGCTTGTGCCCTTGTAATATATTTTTCAATGGCAACTATGATACTTCATATCAGCTAAATATAACTTAAACAAAAAGAGCTATTGCAAATCTATATATGCAACAGCTCTTTTTTAATAAATCTTATTCACCTTTTGTTATTTTATTAAAATATTTTTCAAGAACAACAGATTTTTCTCCAAATATCATCTGAATTCTATTCTCCCCAACTTTTACAACACCTTCACATCCAAGAGCCTCAAGATTTTTAAAATTTATCTTCTTGCAATCTTTAACCTCTACTCTAAGTCTAGTTAAACACGAATCGACAGATGTCATATTTTCAACTCCACCAACCTCTGCAAAAATTCTGCTGCAAAAATCCTCATCAGACATTCTGCTTGTATCTATTCTTTTTACAGGCTCCTTCTCCTGTAATTTATCACTGAAAATTTTAAACAATCCTGATAATTTACCCTTCTTATCCGGCTTTTTCATAATTCTCTCCTCCTAAAAATTAATATATCTTTTTAAAAAATTTCTCCTATCATACATCTTACAGAGCCTCCTCCATGATATTCTATAGTTTTTACATCAGAATAAATTATTTCTGTGTCCTTCACAATTTTCTCTTTCTGCTCAAATCTTAATGAATTGTAGGCTGTTTCAGACATTACTATAAATTTTTTCCCAGATTTATTTTTTAGCTCAAGTACATTTCCAAGAAAATTTTTAACCTGTTCCAGAGATATTTCAACTATCTCTTTTTGGCTCTCTGTAAGCTCATAAATAACATTTTCTCTCTCTTTTTCATCTTTAATGCATTCAAGACAGATAACAGCTTTTGTTTCTCCAAGACCCATCATCACATTTGTATGATATATAAGATGCCCATCTTGATATGATGAAAATACTACAGGTTTATATCCTCCCTCACGACAAAATTCCAAAAAAAGATTTCTGTCTGCACGAGGAGATAAAGAACAATAAGCCTTCATATTTTTTCTATCTAAAACAATGCTTCCTGTTCCTTCAAGAAAAATTCCCTTCTCTGCCTCTCTGCTGTAATCGATTATCCTGAGATTTTTATCTCCTATTATTTCTAAAAGTTTATTTTTAAATTTTTTCAGTTCAGCTCTTCTATTTTCTGCATACATAGGATAAAGAAAAACTTTTCCTTCCTCATGTGAACTGAACCAATTATTAGGAAAAATACTGTCAGGAGTAGCTGGATTTAAATTATCTTCTATTATATTTACATCTATTCCTGCCAACAGAAGCTTTTCTGCAAGATTTTTAAATTCTTTTTCTGCTTTTTTTTGTATCTCTTCTCGGCTTTCAATATTTTTATGCTGATAAAAATTATTTACTGCTGTTTCTTCATTAGAATAAAAACTTACTGGTTTTACCATTACAATCTTGCTTGTTGTCTGGCTATACATCTTATCTCCTTGAAAAATTCACATTATTTTACTATCTCTGTCAATATTTATGCTCATTTTATTATACCACTCTCACAGCAATTCGTATAGATTTAATTAAAGAGATATTAAACAAAAAAATAAAAAAAGCTGCTGCATTTATAAAATTATAAAAATTTGCAGCAGCCTTTATTTTTTAATTAATTTTTTCTTAGTATCCTCTGTAAATACTTTCTGCTTTAACATCTCCATCTGTTTCAAAACCTAAAATTTTTCCTAAAATAGAAGCTACATATATCTGCTCTATTCTGTGGTTAAGTTTCATTTCCTCTCTATCATTTATTATCCAAAGAGGAACTTCTGATTCAGCCTCACTCTTTCCTCCGTGCATTCCATCAGCACTCATTCCATGTCCAGAAGCAACTACTACAGTATATCCCTCTTCCACCCATCTTGGGATAAAGATTGATAAAATATTATCAACTGTTCTTACTTTCTCTCTATATTCTCTGCTTTCAGAACCAAATCTGTGTCCTGCATCATCTATATTCATTGAATGGATCATTAAAAAATCAGGATCATATTTTTCTCTGATATGTTCTCCATCAAGAAAAACAGATTCATCAGGGTAATAATCAAGTGTATAAAATCTTCCATGTTGAATAGTTTTACTTTCATCGTGAGTATTTGTATCTTGAAGTTTATTAAAAGGGGCATGATTGTATAACTCACTCAACCAATAATAACCTGATGCTCCTGTTTTAAGTCCTGCTTCTCTGCAAAGAGAAAATATATTTTTTTCTTTTGACATAACAGGAATATCATTTGTAAGTATTCCATGCTCAATTGGTTTTTTCCCTGTAAGAAGAGTTTCATAAATAGGCTTTGAAAGACTTGGCATTTCTGACAAAACCTTTGCAAATTTTGCTTTTCCACTTCTTTCAAGTGCTACCATATAACCCATATACTCAATATTTTTATAGTTTAACCCGTCCAATAGTACAAATATTAATTTATTTTCGTTCATATTTTTTTCATCTTTAAAGTTTATTTCTTTATTGATTACTTCCTCCTATTAATATATTCTAATTTTATTTTTATTCAAAATCCTTATATTCTACATTTCTTTTTTCAAAAACAGCAAATTTTGTAAATCCTATCTTTTTAAGTTCTTTTATGGCTTTATCAAAATCTCTCATTATATCAAGAGCTCTATGAGCATCTGAACCTATTGTTATAAGTTCTCCCCCAAGTTCCTTGTATCTTACTAAAATATTTCTGCATGGATGAAAATCTCTCAAACCATATCTCAAGGCAGAGGTATTTACCTCAAGTCCTATTTTTTTCTCAATAAGTTTTTGTAAAATTTTATCAATTAAAACTTTATGTTTTTCAAAATCTATTTTTTTATAATCATCATAAACATCTCTTCCATATCTATTTATAAAGTCAAGATGTCCATAAACACTTATCTTTGGAAAAATATATATATTTTTAAGTACTTCCTCAAAATATAATTTATGTGCTTCATCTTTTTTATATTTTTCAAAAAATTTTTTATCTGATACATCCATATTATTTACACAATGAGATGAGCCTATTATAAAATCAATATCTTCACACTGAAATATCTCTTTGTAAGCATTTCTCAAATGAGGCTGAAGACCTATTTCTATTCCAATTTTTATCTTTATATTATTTTTGTACTCTCTTTTTAAATTTTTAAGTGTTTGTATATATTCATTTATATCAAGTTCAAAAATATTAACTTCCTCAGGAAAATCTAAATCCAGATGATCAGTAATTGTTATCTCATCCATATTAAGTTCTATAGCTCTTTCAATTATAGATTCCAATTTTTCAAAAGAATCTCCCGAAAAACTGCTGTGTATATGGGAATCGGCTCTATACATCTTTACCCTCCTTCATCTTTCTGAAAACAGTATACTCTCTGTCAGTTTAAAAGATATTTATAGTTTGTAAAATATCTGTAAAAATAAAAATCGGCAGTATTTAAACCACCGATTTTTATTTTTATTTTATACTTACCTTTTTATAAGCACCTTCTGAACCAAAAACATCTCTTATTTTTGCAATGTAATATTTTTTCATTTCTTCTTTTGCAGGAGCTAAATACTTTCTTAAATCAAATTCTCCTGGTTTTTCAGCAAGTGCTTTTCTTACAGCTCCTGTAAATGCCAAAGCTCCATCAGTGCTTACATTTATTTTTGCAACTCCCATTAGTGAAGCTTTTCTGAGTTCTGAATTTGGAATACCAATTGCATCTTTTATTGTTCCGCCATATTTTTTTATCATTTCAACATATTCCTGAGGAACTGCTGATGAGCCATGAAGAACTATTGGAAATCCCGGAATTCTTTTTTCTACCTCTTCAAGAATATCCAATCTCAATTTAGGTTCTTCTCCAAGTTTAAATTTGTGAGCTCCATGAGCTGTTCCTATTGCTATTGCTAAAGAATCAACACCAGTTCTTTTCACAAATTTTTCTACACTGTCAGGATCTGTGTAAATATGTTTATCTGACTGCACTCCCTCTTCAATTCCTGCAATTACTCCAAGTTCTGCCTCAACGCTTATTCCCCTTGCATGAGCAAACTCTACAAGTTCTTTTGTTTCAGCAATATTCTGTTCAAAAGGAAAATGAGAGCCATCAAGCATAACAGAAGAAAATCCACAATCTATACACTCTTTTACAGACTCTAAACTTCTTCCATGATCAAGATTAAGAGCTACAGGAATATCTGAACCTTTCATTCTTATATAATCAACAGCTCCCTTCACAAGAAGAGGCATCATATATATTCCCATATACTCCATTACTTCTTTCGAACATTGCAGAATTACCGGAGAACCTGTTTCTGCACAAGCTTCTGCAATAGCCATTACTTGTTCCATATTATTAAAATTAAAAGCAGGAACAGCATATCCTTCACTGTTAGCTTTTTTAAACATTTCTTTTGTATTTACGAGTCCCAATTCTTTATAATTATAAGACATTTAAATCCTCCCTATCTGCCAAGTAAAATTTCCACAGCTTCCCTAAGTGTTGTTATTTCTCCTACATTTCCTGGAAAAATAACATAGGGGGTCATCGGAAATTTACTTTCTTCTCCTGTCTGCCATACAGGAATTCCAGGACGGATTTGTCCTAAAACATTTGCTCTTTTTACATGAAGAGCTTTTGTTCCCACATCACTGGAAGTTATCCCCCCCTTAGCAATTACAAAAGCCGGAGTGATTTTTAATTTTCCTACTAAAGACTGAACAGCATCAGAAATTTTTACAGAACGAATAAGTGCTTCCTCTTTAGTATCATTTTCCACAACAAGAAGTTTTCTTTTTGTATAAACTACTACTGTTTTTCCTTCGCTGATAAGTTTTTCCTCTTTTGCAAGAATATCTGCTACCTCTTTTTCAAAAGCTTTTTCGTTAAGAACAAGATCTGAATTAAATTCTATAAATACTAAACCTTTTAATTTTTTCAGCTCTTCAACCTGACTTGTAGTTTTTTGTGTATGAGAACCTACAACAACTATTCCTCCATTGGAAGTTTCTTTTACAATCATATCTTCTCTTGTAAGAAGAGATTTATCAGAAATACCACCTATAACTTTTACCATTGCAGCCGCCACACGAAACATATAATTTTTTCCTTGTTTCATTGCTTTATAAAGAGCAATGGTAAATACTTTTAAATCACAATAATCAACAGCGTTTACAACTATTTTCCCAAAATTATTTGCTTTTAACAATTTTTCTGTAATTTCATCAACTTTCATATCTCTAAGTTCGTTCAATGAAATTGTTATCACATCTTTAGATTTATATTTTCCTTTCGTTTTTTCTTCTATATATTCACATAAATTTGAAGATGTATAACCAAAAGTTTTATCTTTAGCAAACTCTGTCTGACCCGCTGGGATAAGTTCATCTCCTATTTTTACATAATGGATATTATCTATTGTAAATCTTCCTCCTTCTTTGAAAAAAGGACAAATTATTTCTCCATCAACATGTTTTTTCCCATCAGTTTCAAAGCCTTTTCTCAGAAGTTCTGTTTCAAGAGGATAATGTCCTCTAAGAGTCGAATCTCCTCTGCTGATTATCATATACTCTTTTCCTGTTTCCTGAGAAATTTTATTTACCCTCTCAATTATTTCTGTATGGCATTTAGTTGTTTGCTCTACAGTAAATCCTCTTGAATTTGTAAGAATATAAAATAATCTGTTTTTTTCATTAAATCCTGTACGAATACTTTCTTCTGACCAATCAGTGTATACAGAAACATCATGGACTGTTTGAACCCCTGTTGGATCATCATCAAGAACTATTATTTTTTTTCTACTTTCTTCCATTAATGGAAAAAGGATTGTATCTAATTTTTTTTCATCTATTTTTATAGATTTATATGATTTTAATATCTCCAAACTTAATTTTTTTTCTTCTGCCATTTTTTATCCCCCTGCATTTATTTTATATTCAGCATTTTTCTTGCTTCAGCAGGTGTCATTGGTTCTTTATCCATTGCATGAAGAAGATTTACCACTTTTTTAACCAAAGGAACATTATTGTCCACTTGTGTTTCAGGATCTAAATAATTACTGTCTTCAAAACCAATACGAACTGTTCTCGCTCCAAGTCCCAAGGCTCCGGCTATAATTCCAAAATCTTTTCTGTGAGCATGAGTTATTCCCCATATTGTATCTTTGGGAATAAAATTTACCATTGCCATAAGAGCTTCAGGTGTTGCTGGTGCTTCTCCAGGATGTCCCAATACAACACTAAAAAGAATGGGCGATTTCATGGCAAATTCTTTACGAAGTTCTGTTACTTGATGAGTATGACCTATTTCAAATACTTCTATTTCAGGAGTTTTTCCTGTTTTTATAATTTCTTCAACACAATATTTTACTTCAGGAATAGGGTTGCAATATACAGAATTTCCTAAATTTGTAGATCCTACATTTAAAGAACAAGTTTCCACTTTATCATAATAAAGAGGGGCACATCTTTCTTTTATTGTAAGATCTGATACTCCTCCTGTTGAAGCCTGAATTATAATATCAGATTCTTTTCTGATAAGTTCAACTATTTCTTTTAAAATTGTCAAATCAGGTGTAAGTTTCCCATTTTCATCACGAACATGAAGATGTACCATAGCTGCTCCTGCCTTTGCACAAGCAATTACATCTGCTGCAATTTTTTGTGGATTTATATGTATATCTGATGCTGAAACAGGTGCTACTGAAATTAATACTTTATTATCTTTCATTTTTTCCTCCAAATCTTATTTTTTGATCTTTATTACTCATATAATACTTGTGCTATAATTATTAAAGGTTCATTTCCCTCACAAGCGATTCCGTGTGTATCTCCCGGCATTGCACCAATTATATCTCCGGCTTCCAGATGTTGAATCTCCCCATTTATTGTATGAACAGCTTTCCCAGATACTACAACAATCGTTTCCATCTCTTTTTCATGAGAGTGAAGTCCTATTGAAACACCTGGATTTATTGTATGTCGTACATAAGCACGACCTTTTCCAAGCATTTCTTCAGGAGCATTTAAAAGTTTTTCCATCATCACAGTTCCTTCTCCCCCCATACAATGTTCAATAGGAACAAGTTTCATTTCTGATTTTTTTCTGTATATCATATTAACACTCTCCTAATTACTTTTTTATCTCTTTATAAAAATGAAAACGGACTTTCCCTTTAAAGCCCGTTTTCCAGGCCGCTTTTCTGCGGCTTATTTTATTTTTCCCAATACTTATAATGTTTATCTATTACATCTATTATTCTGTTTGACTGTTTGTTCCTAAACATCTCTATTATATCTTCATGAAGGTCTATGAAATCTTTTTGGCAATTATTTTCCAAAATATAGTTTATTGTTTCCAGACGGCTTTGTCTTGTAATTTTATCTACATAACATCCTATACTCTCCAAAAGACGATTATTGAGTATTCCCACTATTATTCTGTGGAACTCAACATCTCTTTCAAATATTTCTATTGCAGAGGCATTCTCTCCGTATATCTCCTCTTCCATACCAGCAAGTTCATCATCAAGAGCTTTTAAATCTTCCTTTGTCATTCTATTCATAGCTTCCTGAAAAATTCCCACATCTATTACTTTTCTAAGCTCTACTATTTGATCTTTTGAATCCTGCTGTAAAATAATTCCATACAATATAGGATAAAGCATTTTATCATCATAATCCTGACGAATATATGTTCCATCTGCTCGTCTTATTTCTAAAACTCCGTAAGCTTCTAAAATTTTTATGGCTTCACGGACTGAATTTCTTCCAACTCCAAAATTTTCACAAAGTTCAATTTCTGTGGGAATTTTATCTCCTGGTCTTAATTCCCCATTAATAATTGCATTTGTTATCTGATCTGTTATACGTTCCACCACTGATTTATTAGCCAATGAAACAGACATGAACTTGTTTTTTGTCATTTTTTAATTTTACTCCTCTTTTAATATCCTATGTCCTACATTTTAGTATACAACAAATCAGATTTTCATGCAAATGATATTAATATTATATTAAGCATGTTGTCAGCCAAGGAACAAATGTTATTATAAATAATGCCACTAAAGACATTAATAATAATGGTACCATCTTACGACAAATTTCCTCAAATTTAACCTTTCCTATGTCAGCCGCAACATATAGGTTTGGTCCTACTGGAGGTGTAACTTGTCCAATTGATAAATTAAGAACAAGAATAACTCCAAGATGTACAAGATTTATATCTAAAGCTCTTGCTATTGGAAGAATAATTGGTACTATTATATATAGTGCACTTGTATTATCCATTACACATCCTGCCATTAAGAATACAATATTTATAATTACAAGCATTATATATTTATTATCTGTAAATCCTATAGCAAGTTCTGTAAGTTGAGTAGCTATTCCCTGCTGAGTTAAAATCCAAGAAAAAATTCCAGCATTCATTATAATAAGAAGAATAATTCCTGTCGTTTTTGCTGTACTGAAAAGTGTTTCTTTAAGAGCTTCAAAATCAAGTTCTTTATAAACAAATTTTCCTACAATATAACTGTATATAACTGCAACTGCCGCTGCTTCTGTAGGAGTAAAATATCCTGAATAAATTCCTCCAAGAACTATAACTGGACTTAAAAATCCAGGTAAAGTTCCCCAGAATATTTTCATTATCTCTTTTCCACTAGCTTTTGGTTTATCTCCTTTCCATCCATTTTTCTTAGAATAAATATATACAGTAATACAAAGCATTAATGCAAATATAAGTCCTGGAACAATTCCTGATAAAAACAAATCACTGATAGACTCTCCCGTAATCATTCCATAAATAATGAAGGTTATACTTGGAGGTATTACTGTTCCAAGCGAACCTGATATTGCTGATAATGCACTTGAAAAGCCTGTATCATAACCTTGTTTTACCATTGCAGGTATAAGAATTGATCCCATAGCTGCAACTGTTGCTGTTCCTGAACCTGATATTGCTGCAAAGAACAAAGCACATATTACTGCAACATATCCAAGTCCTCCATGTACAGGTCCCATCATACTATCTGCAAGATTAATAAGTCTTTTTGAAATTCCTCCTTTATCCATTAATACTCCTGCAAGAACAAACAAAGGAATTGTTAAAAGTGAGAACTTCTGAACTGTTGCCTGCATCATTGAAGGTATCACTCCAAGAGGAGAACCTGTTGCTATAAGAGTCAATGCACTTGATAATCCCAAAGATATAGAAATTGGGATATTTAAGAAAATAAATACTGCTAATGATATAAATAATATTGCCGCTGACATTTTTCTCTACCCCCTTCTTTTTTCCTGTTCTTCAGGATTTTTTCTAAGAGCTGCTTCACATTGTATCATTCTTATTATTGAAAACACTGCTGATAGAGGAATTGCAAGACCTATTAACCAACTTGGCATTTCCAAAACTCCTGTAAGAAGTCCATATTTATATTGTCTGTATACCATTACAGTTCCCCATATTGTCCATATTCCATAGTTTGCACAACATACAATAAGACGAGTCCATGCATGCATTGTTCTTATATTTCCTCTAAATTTATCAGTTATATATGCAAATCCCATATGTGAATCTGTTTTGAAAGCACTTGCCGCTGCCAAACAACATACCCAAACAAACATTGTAGTAACAAGTTCTTGGCTGAATGACATATTAAACCATGTTATTTTACGAGAAAATACATTCATAAATGTTACTACTGCCATTACTACAAGAGCAATGGAGCATAGATATTCTTCAAAATTGGCCCAAAAATCTTTTAAAAATCCTTGTGATTTACTCATATCAACATCCCCCTTCAACTATTTTCCTTGAAATAAATCAATTACATCCTGTCCTACTACATCAACATACTGGTCAAATATTCCCGCACAGGCTTTTTTAAATTCATTTCTCTCTTCATCAGTAAGTCTTGTAAATTTAGTTCCATTTTTTTCCAATCTGTCAATAATTGAAGATTCATTTGCTGCTAAATAATCATTACCCCATTGAAGAGCCTGAGAAGCACATGATTTAATAAGTTCGGCATCTTCTAGAGTAAGTTTTTGTAAAGTTTTGTTGCTGATTATCCATATATTTGTATCACGAACACCATCCCATAAAAGTACATCTGATTGAACCTCAGCAAACTTAGAGGAGTCAAATACTGCTATTGGATTTTCTTGTCCGTCTATTGTACCTTGCTGTAAAGATGTATAAACTTCTGAGAAATCCATAGCTGTTGGATTTGCTTTGAAATAATCTCTATATAAATCAATAAATACATTTGCTCCAGGAACACGAATATTCATCCCTTTTAAATCTTTAGGAGAGTGAATTTCCTTATTACTTGATATTTGTCTTGAGCCTGCATTATTTATTCCAAGCATTGTCATTTCAAGATAATTACACCATTTATTTATTTCTGTTTTTGCTTTATCACTATTCACAAATTTTACTAAATCATCTGTTGAATCAAATAAAAATGGAAGCCAGAAAGCATAAAATCTTGGATCATAATTTGCTATATTTGCCGGTGCACAGGCATGAATATCTATATTTCCTGCTTGTACAAGTTCAATAGCTTTTGTAAGATCTCCTCCTGAAAGTCCACAGTTTTGATATATTTCTACTCTAATTCTTCCATCAGATTTATCTGCCACATATTTTTTAAATTCTTTTGCTGTTAAATCACTGATTGATTCAGGCTGTTGAGTATGCGTCATACGAATTATTATTTGACCATTTTCTTCAGCTGCATTTCCACATCCTGTCAATGTAAATATCATTACCCCTGCTGCTGCCAATGAGAAAATTTTTGTTAATTTTGATTCAAACATATCTCTTTCCTCCTGTTTTCTGATTTATTTTATAAGTCCTTTCATAACCAAAGCATCTCTTAATGCTTGTGCCCCAAATCTTGGACTTGACACAACCATTTTACCATATTTATCTGCAATATATTTTTCACAATATGCCATAGATCCTTGAGCAAATAAAATTACATCTGCCTTATCAACTACTTTTCCTGCATATTCTGACATCAGTGCTTTGAATTGTTCTTGATCAAGTCCAAAAGCTCCATCAACAAGGACATCAATTATCTCAACATGTTTATTCATCTCTCTCGCTACTCTTTTTACAGTATTTTTTGTAGGTTCAAGTGTTGTAGGAAGTGTTGCCATAACAGCTATTGTTTTTCCATTTCTTACTGCCTCCCTACACATTTCTTCATCTATTCTTACAATTGGAATTCCTGTATATTTTGCTATTCCCTGAACTGCATCTGCAACTTCTCCTACCGATGAACAAAGATTTAGTATTGCATCTGCTCCTTTGCTTATAGCATCCATATACATTGAAATAAGACGAGCTGCTGGTGCAGGTGTTACATATCCTGCTTCTCTCACATCTGCAAGAATTGAAGGATCTTGATATGTTAAAATTTCTACTTCTTTAGGAAGAACTTTTCCTACTTCCTCATTTACCAATTGAATAAGTTCAGGTGTTGTACTTGTATAAACTAATGCTACTTTCATTTTGCCCTCCATTTTTATTTATATTTTATTCATCCTTTGTATAATGTAGGATGTTTATATCTTGATAAGAGTATACATCAATATATCTGATTTGTAAATATATTTTTTGTTCTTTTAAAGAATTTTTTATATGTTTTTAAAATGTAAATTTTTTACAATACTTATTTTTTCTTGATTTTTACTGCAAAATATTTTTTTAATTCATTTCAAAAAAATTTTTAATTCATCAATATTTTTAATTATAAAAGAAAAATCGGCAGTATTTAAACCGCCGATTTTTTTATTATTAAAATCTAATATTATTCAAAATCCTCAGCTGCAGCTGCTTCATTTCCTGCTTGAGGATTATTATATACCTCTGTATTTATAAGCCCTAAGCTTTTATCAACCATTAAAGCATTTGTTACAGAACCTATAACATTAAGCATTGTTCTAGGCATATCGATAATAGGATCGATTGCAAGAATTGGATTTACAAGAGGGAATAGTGCTGCAAGTCCTGTTCCTGAAAGTCCAACAGAAGCTGCCATTGTAGCAGTTCCAGGGATTCCTGCAATTCCAAGTGAACTTATAGATACAACTATGATTGCCATAACTATAAGAGTAAGATCTACTGTTTGTCCGCTCATATTTGTTACGAAAACAATTGTAAGAGCTGGGAATATTCCTGCACATCCCTGCATTCCTGCTGTTGTTCCAAAGCTTCCTACAAAACTTGCTGTTGATTCACTTACACCAAGTTTGTTTGTAAGAGTTGAAATAGTAACAGGCAGACATCCAACACTTGATCTTGAAGTAAAAGCAAGAATTAAAAGAGATATACATTTTTTAACATAAGTTATTGGATTTAATCCAAACAGAGCTACAGCTCCCATTTGAATTACAAACATAATAGCTACTGCCAGATATAGAACAAGTATAAATTTACTTACTTCAACTATAGCACCTATACCTTTTTGTGCTATTGTATTTGCAAGAAGAGGTACTACTGCAAGAGGCATCCATCTTATTATACTCATTGCCATAGAAACTATTATTTTTTGCATAGCATTTATAAGACCAAAGAATGGGCTTACAATATCCATATATTTTTTAGACATTCTCTTTGCTGCAACTCCAACAATTGCAGAGAAAATAACAAGTCCTACTATATTAAGATTTACCATTGCTTCAACAGGGTTTGCTGGAATAAGAGCTTTTAAAGTATCTACTATATTCTTAACTTCTCTTATTTTATTTGCTCCCTCTGCCACTACTGCCTGATCAACATGACCTACATTGAATAAATTTCCAAGGAAAAGTCCTACTGCAACAGACACTGCTACCATTGAAAGAGTAATAACTAGAGTTCTTTGTACTAAAGTTCCAAGTTTTGCATCTTCTTTCATGTTAATAATAACATGAATAATTGAAACCATTACAAGAGGAATTACAAGCATTCTGATTAAAGATATAAATCCTCCACCAAGTAAACTGTACCATAAAGTTGTTTCTCTTACAAAAGTAAGTTTCATTGGATCAGCAGGGAAACCTGCTGTAAACTGAATTCCCAGTCCTAAAAATAATCCTACCACAGTTGCAACCATAACCTTAGCCGAGAAACTGAATTTCGCTTTTGGCAGTCTGTTTAAAATAGATAATATCACCACTAAAACTGCCAGAAAAATGATAGTTTTCACATCACTGATCATTAAAAATTCTTTGAAAAATACGTTGTTCATCTACACTCCCTTTTTTTAAAATATTTTTTATTTAAACTTTTTAAAAGTTTATAACCCGTTTTTATTATTTAGCAACATTTCCTGCTACATTCATTACATCCCATGTTCTTGCAAAAGGCGGAGCATAACAGAAGTCCATCATTCCTATTTCCTCCACTGTCATTTCTGAATATATCGCTGCTGCAAGAGCATCAACTCTTAATACAGCTCCTTTTTTACCTGCAACTTGAGCTCCAAGAAGAGCTCTTGTATCTTTATTGTATATAAGTTTAATATATATATCTTCCTGGCCAGGATAATAATTTGTTTGGTTTTTATCTTTTACAAAAACAGTTTTGTAATTTATACCCATATTAGCTGCTTCTCTTTCAGTTACTCCTGTTCTTCCAGCTTCTAAATCCATAACTTTTACTGCTGCTGAACCAAGAGTTCCCTTAAACTCTGTAGGTACTCCTGCAAGATTTTCCCCAACAACTCTTCCTATTTTATTTGCTGTTGTTGCAAGAGGAATGAATACATTTTCCTTTCTCACAAGATGATAAACTGTTGCACAATCTCCTGCTGAATAAATTGAATCAATACTTGTTTTTCCATGTTTATCAATTATTAAAGCTCCATTAGGCAGCATCTCTATTCCTGTATCTTTTAGAAAAGCCGTATTTGGTCTTACTCCTGTTGCTATAACTATTAAATCTGCCTTGTATTCACCTTTGTTTGTTTTTACTCCCACAGCTTTTCCGTCTTTTTCAATAACTTCCAACACTGTTTCTTCAAGATGAAGATGTACTCCCTCATGATTTCTTATTTCTGCTTCCATTACATCAGTAATCTCTTTGTCGAAACTTTCCATAAGAACTCTGTCCCCAAGCTGAATAAGTCTTACATTTCTCTTTCCAAGATGTTTTGCAGCTTCAACAACCTCAATACCAATATATCCTGCTCCAACAATTATAATCTCTTGATTTTCTTCTTTCATCATCTCTTCTTTAAGAGTAATTCCATCAGTATAATCTTTTAAAGTATGCACTCCCTCTGCTGTAAGATTTTTAATTGGCGGCATAATTGCATGAGCTCCAGTAGAGATCATTAACTTATCATATGTATCTTTAAAAATCTCTCCTGTTGTAAGATTTTTTACAGTAATCTCTTTTTTTTCTGTGTCTACTCCAATAACTTCATGTCTTATTTTAATATTCATTCCTGCTTCAATAAACTTTTCTACAGGTCTTGCTATCATGTTATTTGGATCTTGATAAAAATCTCCCACATAATATGGAAGTCCACAAGCTCCCCATGAAACTATCTCTGTTTTTTCATAAACTACAATTTCTGCCTCTTTGTTTAATCTCTCAGCTTTTGCTGCTGCCGACATTCCAGCTGCAACTCCACCTACGATTATTATCTTCATAACCCCTCCTGATAATAATATTTATTTTTTATAATTTTGTTCTGAAAAAAACTATAAATAAATTTTAATGAATACAGTTTAAGTATTTTTGAACTCATAGGTTACCATTATATCATAAACGAAACACTTTTTTCAACAAATTTTTATAAAAGGAAATACTTTTTTATGGTAAATAAATATTTTATATATTAAAGCTTTTATAATGCTTTGTATTTCCAGTGATATACAATATTTTAATACTACTGCCATTACTATTTTTTGAAATTTTCTTAAGTTTATCCTCTTATTTTAAAACATTTTTTATATTTATTGTACTCAAAGTACTGATATGATATAATCAATTTAATAGAGTATTGCTATAATATCTTATTTTTTTAGTTTAAGGAGGGATTTATGCAGTGTGAAAATATTTTAAAAAAAGAGTGCTTTAAAAAATTGGAAGACTTTATTAACTCCTTGCCTGAAAAACAAGGAAGTCTTATAAGTGTACTTCACAAAGCACAGGATATATTTGGATATCTTCCCTCAGAAGTACAAGAATTTGTCGCTGAAAAACTTGATATCCCTATCTCAAAAGTCTATGGTGTTGTAAGTTTTTATCATTTTTTCACAATGATACCAAAGGGGAAATATCCTATATCTGTGTGTATGGGAACTGCCTGTTATGTAAGAGGTGCTGAAAAAGTTCTTAATGATATTAAAGACTTACTAAAAATAGAAGTGGGAGAAACTACTGTAAACGGAATGTTTTCTCTTGACTGCCTAAGATGTGTAGGAGCTTGTGGACTTGCTCCTGTAGTTATGATAGGAAAAGAAGTATATGGAAAAGATAAAACCAAACATATTAAAGATATTATTTTAGAATATATTGAAAAAGACGAAGCTGAAACAAAGGAGGAAGCATATGAGTAAAGAGATTTTAGTATGCGGAGGAACAGGATGCCTTTCCTCTAAAAGCGAACAAATTATAAATAATCTTAAATCAGCTGTTTCCTTTCATGGTCTTGAAAAAGAGGTTGCTGTTAAAAAAACAGGATGTTTTGGTTTTTGTGAAAAAGGGCCTATTGTAAAAATTCTTCCTGAAAATACTTTTTATATAGAGGTTTCTCCTGATGATGCTGGAGAAATTATTGAAAGCCATATTATAAATGGAAAAATTATTGAAAGACTGCTTTTCGTCGACCCTCGTACAAAGGAAAGAATACATGATGGAAAAGATATGCAGTTTTATCAAAAACAAACAAGAATTGCTCTAAAAAATTGTGGAGTTATAGATCCTGAAAATATCAATGATTATATAGCTCACGACGGATACAAAGCTTTGAAAAAAGTTTTGACTGAAATGAGTTCTGAAGATGTTATAGAAACTGTTAAAAATTCAGGGCTTCGTGGAAGAGGTGGAGGAGGTTTCCCAACAGGGCTTAAATGGGAATTTACAAAAAAAGCTGTAAGCAATGAAAAATATGTAGTGTGTAATGCTGATGAAGGAGATCCGGGAGCTTTTATGGATAGATCTATTCTTGAAGGAGATCCTCATGGAATATTGGAAGCTATGACTATCTGCGGATATGCTGTTGGAGCTTCAAAAGGGCTTGTATACATTAGAGCTGAATATCCTGTAGCTGTAAAAAGACTTGAAAAAGCAATTTATGATGCTAAAAAATCTGGATATCTTGGAAAAAATATTTTAGGAAGTGAATTTTCATTTGATATAGAAATCAAACTTGGAGCAGGAGCTTTTGTCTGTGGTGAAGAAACTGCCCTTATACATTCTATGGAAGGAGAAAGGGGAGAACCTACAACAAAACCTCCATTTCCTGCTGAAGCAGGTTATTGGAAAAAACCCACAAATGTCAACAATGTAGAAACTTTTGCCAACATTACAAAAATAATTTTAAATGGTGCAGATTGGTTTAAAAGCATAGGTACACCAAAATCTCCAGGAACAAAAGTCTTTGCTCTTGCAGGAAAGGTTAATAATGTAGGACTTGTAGAAGTACCTATGGGAACCACTTTAAGAGAGGTTATCTTTGATATTGGGGATGGAATAAAGAAAAATAAAAAATTTAAGGCTGTTCAGACAGGAGGTCCTTCTGGAGGATGTTTGACAGAGCAGGATTTAGATACACCTATCGATTTTGATACTCTTTTGGAGAAAGGTTCTATGATGGGATCAGGAGGAATGATTGTTATGGATGAAGACGACTGTATGGTTTCCATTGCAAAATTTTATCTTGAATTTACCCTTGATGAATCTTGTGGAAAATGTACTCCATGCAGAATAGGAAATACAAGACTTCACGAGATTCTTGAAAGAATTACAAAAGGGGAGGGAAAAAAAGAGGATATTGAACTTTTAAGAGAGCTGTCAACAACAATAAAAGATACAGCTCTTTGCGGACTTGGACAAACTTCTCCGAATCCTGTTCTTTCAACAATAAATAAATTCTATAACGAATATTTAGCACATATCGTTGATAAAAAATGTCCTGCTAAACAATGTAAATCCCTTATAAGATACGAAATTAATCCAAATAAATGTGTAGGCTGCACTCTTTGTGCCAGAAGTTGTCCTGTCCATTGTATTACAAGTAAAGTAAAAACACCTCATATAATTAATCAAAATCTCTGCATAAAATGTGGTTCATGTTATCAGAGCTGTAAATTTAAAGCAGTGGAAATAGTATAGGGGGGATATTATGAAACTTATCAAAATAAAAATTGATGGTATAGAACTTGAAACTAAAACAGGAACAACAATACTGGAAGCTGCTAAATCTATAGGCATTAACATTCCAAGCCTTTGTTACTTAAAAATGAGTGATATAGGATATAAAAACAATTGTTCTTCATGCAGGATATGTGTGGTTGAAGTAAAGGGAAGAAAAAACCTTGCTCCTGCTTGTTCAACACCTGTATTTGAGGGAATGGAAGTTACTACAAATTCATTGAGAGTAGTAAAAGAAAGAAAAACAATTCTTGAACTTATGCTTTCAGACCATCCAGCTGACTGTCTGCTTTGTGTAAAAAATGGAAAATGTGAACTTCAAAAATTAGCTGTTGATTTTGGAATCAGAGAGATAAGATTTAAAGGAAAAATGACAAATAACAGAAAAGAGTATTCTCCTTCAATTATAAGAGATGCAGACAAATGTATTCTATGTAAAAGATGTGAAACAATGTGCCGTGAAATTCAAACCTGCTCTGTACTTTCAAGTATACAAAGAGGTTTTCATGCAAGTATAGGTACAGCTTTTGAGCAAAATATGGAAACAACAATCTGCACATACTGTGGGCAGTGTGTGGCTGTATGTCCTGTGGGAGCTTTGTATGAAACAGATTACACTACACAACTTATGAATGATTTGAGCCGTGAAGATAAAATTGTCATTGCACAAGTTGCTCCTGCTGTAAGAGTAGCTGTTGGAGAAGAATTTGGATTTGCTCCTGGGGAAGATGTTACTGGAAAACTTGTAACAGCTCTTAAAATGGTTGGATTTAAATATGTGTTTGACACAAACTTTGCTGCTGATCTTACTATCATGGAGGAAGCTGCTGAACTAAAAGAAAGACTTGAAAAAAGTCTTGCAGGAGAACAAACTTCTCTTCCTATTATTACCTCATGTTGTCCTGCATGGGTAAAATTTGCAGAACATCATTTTCATGGATTTTTAAAAAATCTTTCAACTGCAAAATCCCCTCAACAAATGTTTGGAGCTGTAGCAAAAAATATTTGGGCTAAAGAAGCTGGAATTGAAAGAAACAAAATTGTTTGTGTTTCTGTAATGCCTTGCCTTGCAAAAAAATATGAAGCTTCAAGAAGTAAATTTAAAACAGGAGTAGAACCTGATGTAGATTACTCTATCTCAACTCGTCAAATTGCAAGTCTTTTAAAACAAGCAAATATTGATTTAAAAAATTTAAAAGAAAGTAAATTTGACACACCTCTTGGATATTCAACAGGAGCTGCAGATATCTTTGGAAAAACTGGAGGAGTTATAGAAGCAGCAACAAGAACTCTTTATGAATGGGTAACTGGTGAAGAACTTGAGAAAGTTGATTTTGAGCAATTCAGAGGTATTGAAGGAATAAGAACAGCAAAAATCACTGTTGGAGATTTAAAATTAAAAATTGGTGTAGTAAATGGACTTGGAGCTGCCAGAGAACTTCTTGAAAAAATTGAAAAAGGAGAGGAAACTTTCCACGCTGTTGAAATAATGGCTTGTAAAGGTGGATGTGTTGGAGGGGGAGGACAACCTTTCCATGGAGGAAATTTTGATATTGTGAAAGAAAGAATAAAAGGTCTTGAAAAAATAGATTCTGGTAAAATCATCAGAAAATCTCATGAAAATCCATATATAACAGAACTTTATAAAAAATATCTAGGTGAACCTCTAAGCCATGAAGCACATCTTCTTCTTCATACTTATTATTCACCTAAAAAACATATTTAAAATCTTAACTGTAAATTATCACTTTGTATTGTACCTAAAAATTTTAAGGTATGGTGCAAAGTGATTTTTTATATATAAAGAGAAAAGAGAGGAATTTCTCCCCCTCTCTTCAGAAACTATTAGATGTAATTAACTACTTAACTATTAAATTTTCCCCTGTCATTTCTTCAGGTTGTTTAATTCCTAAAATATGAAGCATTGTAGGGGCGATGTCTGCAAGTTTACCGTCTTTTAATGAAGCTCCTTCTGTATGATTTGAAATATATATAAATGGAACTTCGTTTGTTGTATGAGCTGTAAATGGTGCATTAGTTTCTGGGTCTACCATTAACTCTGCATTTCCATGATCAGCTGTAATAAGTACTGTTCCATCAAGTGAAAGAACTGTATCAACAAGTGTTTTTACACATTCATCTACTGTTTTTATTGCTTTTACAGCAGCTTCTAAAACTCCTGTATGTCCTACCATGTCAGGATTTGCAAAGTTTAAAATAACAACATCAAATTTTCCTGATTCAAGAGCTTCTTTTGCTCCTGCTGTTACTTCATAAGCTGACATTTCAGGTTTTAAATCATAAGTTGCAACTTTTGGAGATGCAACAAGTTTTCTTTCTTCTCCAGGATATTGAGCTTCTACTCCTCCATTAAAGAAGAATGTTACATGGGCATATTTTTCTGTTTCGGCAGTTCTTAATTGAGTAAGTCCTGCTTTTGATATAACTTCACCAAAAGTATTTACTATTTCATCGTCTTTATAGATTACAGGTGCATCTATTGTAGAGTCATATTGACGCATACAATAAACTTTTATTGGAGCTATATTTCTTTCAAAGAAAGTAAATTCTTTATCATTAAATGCTCTTGTTATTTGTCTTGCTCTGTCAGGTCTGAAGTTAAAGTTAATTAAAACATCTCCTGATTTTACAAGTCCTTCTTTATCAATAACAGTAGGTTTTACAAATTCATCTGTAATTCCCTCTGCATAAGATTTTTTTACTGCCTCAACAGCTGATGTTCCTTGCACACCATTTCCTAGTGTCATATTATCATAAGCTATTTTTGTTCTGTCATAGTTTTTATCTCTATCCATAGCATAATATCTTCCTGAAACTGTTGCTATTTTTCCAACTCCGATTTCAGCCATTTTAGCTTCAACCTGTGCTAAGAAATCAGCAGCTGATGAAGGAGGTGTATCTCTTCCATCTAAGAATGCATGAAGATATACTTTAGTTAGTCCATAATTTTTAGCCATTTGAAGAAGTCCATAAATATGGTCTATATGAGAGTGAACTCCCCCGTCTGATACAAGCCCTGCAAAATGAATTGCTGTATCATGTTCTTTTGCATAAGAGAAAGCTTCTTTTAAAACAGGAATTTCATAAAATTCTCCATCTCTTATATCTTTTGTGATTTTTACAAGAGGTTGGTATATAACTCTTCCTGCACCTATATTAAGGTGTCCTACTTCAGAGTTACCCATTTGTCCCTCAGGAAGTCCAACTGCCTCACCAGAAGCTTGAAGTTTTGAATGAGGATATTTAGAAAGAAGCTCTAAATATTCAGCAGGTTGGGCATCTTTTATAGCATTAACTTGATTGTCGCAAGGATTTATTCCCCAACCGTCAAGTATCATTAACATTAATGGTTTTTTATTCATTATCTTTCCTCTCTAAATTTTAATAAATCAGATTAAATTAATTACATTCCTGCTTTTACTATTTTAGCAAAAGATTCAGCTTCAAGAGAAGCTCCTCCAACAAGTCCTCCATCAATATCAGCTTGTGCAAGAAGTTCTTTTGCATTTTCAGCTTTCATTGATCCTCCATATTGGATTGTAATTTCTTCAGCAGCTTCTGCACCAAACATTTCTGCAAGAACTTTTCTTATTGCTTTATGAGTTTCTTCTGCGATTTCAGGAGTAGCAGTTTTTCCTGTTCCTATTGCCCATACTGGTTCGTAAGCAACAACAACTTTAACAGCTTCTTCTTTAGTAAGTCCAGCCATTCCACCTTTGATTTGAGTTTCATTTACAAGATCAGTTCTTCCTGCTTCTCTGTCTTCTAATTTTTCTCCTATACAAAGAATTGGAGTTAATCCGTATGATAAAGCACATTTAACTTTTTCATTTATGAAAGCATCTGTTTCATGGAAATATTCTCTTCTTTCAGAGTGTCCTAATATTACATATTCAACCCCTATTGCTTTTAACATTTCAGGAGAAACTTCTCCAGTGTAAGCTCCTGAAGCTTTTGGATACATATTTTCAGCAGCTATTTTGATTGATGATCCTGCAACAGCTTTTACAGCATCAGAAAGAGCTGTGAATGGAGCTCCAATTACAACTTCCACATTTTTCACATCTGCAACAGCAGCTTTTAATTCTGTAAGCATAGCTACTGCTTCTGCATTTGTTTTATTCATTTTCCAGTTTCCTGCAATAATAGTTTTTCTCATTTAAAAACCCTCCTGAATACATAAGTAATTTATTTTGAAATTATTTTATTTTTACATTTTCTCTATTAATTTTAACATACTTTCAAAGAAAGTCCTAATTTTCTATAAGTCAAATTCTGAATTTTTTATGATTAATTTTTAAACATTTTCAAAAAAAGTGTGAGCTGCTGAAAAAGCAAAAACAAAAATCCTCTTCGGTTTTCCTGCTGTTTCCAAAGCTTTTGTAATTTCTGATACAGTTGCACCTGTGGTTATTATATCATCAACCAACAAAATATTTTTATCTTTAGTAATAAAATTTATTTTAAAAGCAGATTTTATATTTATTTTTCTGAGATTTTTATCTCCCAAACTGTGCATTGGAGCCGTATTTTTTTCTCTCTCAATATCTTTATAACTTATTCCTATAATATCGAGAAGAAAACTCACCTGATTAAACCCTCTTGAAAGATATCTCTCTCTGCTTATAGGAACAGGAATCACAATATCAATTTTTTCTCTGCGAATAATATCTTTAATCTCTTTTTCCATAAGATAGGCAAGATAATAACCTATATTTTTCTTTTCTTCCAGCTTGTAGTTTATAATAAGCTGCCTTATATCTCCAGCATAATTAAAAAGATAGTATATATTTTTTCTCTTCCTTAAATTTTTTGATCTTTCTATTTTTTCACGACACTCAAAACATACACTGTCTTTTTCTGATTTTTTTCCACAAAGAGAACATTTTTCTGAAAAAAGAAAATTTCTAAGTGTTTGTTTCAGTTTTTGGTTCAAGATTCTTCCTCTTACTGTTTTTCTTTTCTTTACTCAAATCTTTATTAAGAATTTTGGCAGAGTACATCTCTGTATATCCACACTCAGCACATACTTTCAGATAATATGTTCCCATCTCTATTTTCAGTCCTGTTTCTTTTTCAGGCAAAATTGCTGTTCTTACATAATATTTTTCAGATCCGCATTTCAGACATTTAAAATCCAAATTCATCACCCCAAATTATATTCTTAATCCATTCGGGCTTTGTGCTTCTCCCATTAAACACAACAGCGTCAAATCGCATATCACACTCTAAATATCTATTTTTAAAAAGAAACTCTCTGGCAGAAAGATACATTCTTTTTCTTTTGGTATAATTTATTGCTTGTTCCCCTCTTCCGAAAAAATCTGTTGTTCTCTGTTTTACTTCAACAAAAACTACAAGATTTTCTTTTTTTACTATTAAATCTATCTCTCCATATTTTGTAAAATAATTTTTTGTAACAAGGGTATATCCATGTTCCTGCAAAAACTTTACGGCGTATTCTTCATACAACGCTCCCTGCTCCCTTTTATTCATGGGAGCTTTCCTCTGTTTTCAATATTTTCTTAAGAAAAGTTTTTCTATGAATAGGAAGAGCTCCTTTCTCTAAAAGAATTTCTCTGTGAAGTTTTGTTCCATATCCCTTATGCTTTTCGAAAAAATATTCTGGATACTCCTCAGCATATTTCAGCATTATTCTATCTCTTGTAACTTTAGCTATTATAGATGCTGCTGCTATTGAAAGACTCTTAGCATCTCCTTTTATTACAAACTCCTGTTTTCCATCATAACCTTTTATAAGTTTGTTCCCATCAACTAAAACTTTATCAAAAAGTATTTTATCCTCTTTTAAATCTTCTAAAGCTCTGTTCATTGCAAGAAAAGTTGCATTTAAAATATTTACTCTGTCTATCTCTTCAACAGTTGCAATTCCCACTCCCACATGACAATAAGATATTATTTTATCAAAAAGCATCTCTCTTTTCTTTTCAGAAAGTTTTTTTGAATCATTTATCTCTTTAAAAAAATCATGGTATTCATTTATCTTTACTGCTGCTGCTACAACAGGTCCTGCAAGAGGTCCTCTTCCCGCTTCATCTACTCCTGCAATATTCCCTTGCTCCATATCAAAATTATATAACTCTTCCATTTCATTCTCCAATTTCATCTATTTTTCCTCTATGAAGTTTTAATTTTTTCAATACTTCTTGGAAATCTTTTGGTATTTCCCCTTTTAATTTAATATTTTCTTTTGTTATAGGATGAACGAACTCAAGCATATAAGCATGAAGCATCTGCCTTCCTATTATTTTTGACGGAGAACCATAGGTACTGTCCCCTAAAATAGGATGATTAAGATATTTCATATGCACTCTTATTTGGTGAGTTCTTCCTGTTTCAATATTTACTTTCAAAAGAGAAAAATCCTGCACCTCATCTATTACTTCATAATTTGTAATAGCTTCTTTTCCATTTATCTCTACAACAGCCATTTTTTTTCTGTCATAGGGATCTCTTCCTATGAGATTTTCAAGTCTTCCTGTTCTGTCTTTAAAGTTTCCTTTACACACTGCCACATAAGTTTTTTTCATATTTTTACTTTGAAACATCTCTACAAGTTTTTCATGTGCTTCATTTGTTTTGGCAATTATTATAAGTCCGCTCGTATCCTTATCAAGCCTGTGAACAATTCCCGGTCTTATATTATCTTCATTTATATTTGAAAGGGTATCAAAATGATAAAGAAGAGCATTAACCAATGTTCCTGAATAATTATCCTGTGCAGGATGTACAGTCATATCACTGGGTTTATTTATAACAGCAATATGTTTATCCTCATAAATAATATCTAAAGGTATGTTCTCTCCTTTTAATATAGGAGTTTCTTTTTCAGGAATATCAACTTTTATCTCTTCATTCCCCTTTAATTTTGTTCCTGCTTTTAAAATCTTTTTCCCATTTATTTCAACACAGCCTTCATCTATAAATTTTTGAACTGCTGCACGGCTTGTATCTTCAAGCACTCCCTGCAAAAAAACATCAAGCCTTTTATTTTTAAATTCTTCTGTTGCTGTAAAAACTAAACTCTTCATTAAAATACCCCTCAGATATTGATTTACAGTTTAATTATACCATTCCTGCAATAAAATTAAAACATAAAATAAAAACTTAAGATTGACTTTTACTGATAAAAATGTTAATATCAAACTTGCGGGAATAAAAAAATAAGCATTTTAGGTAGAGGTTGCGGGAAACATGAGTACCCTGTTTGAGCTTAGGCAGAGCATTGACGACAGAAAAAAGGGGATTCCGCCGAAAGATTTAAAAGTGTCAGGTTTAAATCTTGGGCATATGAAAAATATTCATATGACTGACATCAGAAAAACTGATGTAGAGCTATCAAAATTATTATCTTAATTATACATTACCCTTGTATTGTTCATAGATATTGATTTTTAAAGTCTACCATAAAATGTGGCAGACTTTTTTTGCATTCCTTAAAAAATATTTTTGGAGGATACAAATTTTATGACACAAGAAATCAGAGAAAGGCGTGGGCTTTTCATTGAACTTTTAAAACTTTCACCAGTGATAATTCTTGGGGTACTTATGGTTATTGTAGGACTTGATGTCCTTGTAGCAGCACCTATTGCTGTTATGTTTGCTTCTCTTATAGCTTGGATTACAGAAAGAATGACTTTCCAAAATATAGTTGATGCTGCTGTTGACAGTGTAAAAGAGATTCAGCTTGTATTTTTCATCCTTATGTTAGCATATGCAATGGCTGAAGCATTTATGGCAACAGGAGTAGGAGCTTCTATTATCATTATGTCTTTAAATTTCGGGCTTACTGCAAAAACAATAGCTATGACAGGAATTATGGTTACAAGTCTTTTATCAGTTGCAATAGGAAGTTCATGGGGAACTTTCGCTGCCTGTGCTCCTGTATTTTTATGGCTTAATCATATTGTAGGAGGAAACATTGTTCTTACCACTGCTGCAATAGCAGGAGGAGCTTGTTTTGGAGATAATATTGGTCTTATCTCTGATACTACTGTTGTAAGTTCTGGAATACAGAAAGTTGAAATTATAGATAGAATAAAACACCAAGGTGTATGGTCTTTATCGTGTCTGTTCTTAAGTATAATTACATTTTATGGAGTTTCTGTTTTTATGGGACTGCCTGATACAGTGGGAAGTGCTGCTGAAGCAATCAATCAAATTCCTCAATCTGTATGGGAAGCTCTTGCAAGTGAAAGAGAATCTGCTGTTACTCTATTAAACCAAGTACAAAGCGGAGTTCCTTCATATATGGGACTGCCTCTTCTGTTTGTTCTTATTGCTGCTATAAGAGGACTTCCTACACTTTTATGCCTATTCATAGGTATATTCTCTTCTCTTATTTTTGGACTTTTTGCAGGAACGGTAACAATCTCTTCTGAAACTGCTCAAGCTATTGTTTCTGCTGGAGGAACAGCAATAGATATAAAAGAGTTTATAGGGCTTATGTATACAGGATTTTCCGGAGCCGGAGCATGGGTTATTGTAATGATGATGTGGATTGCTGCTTTTGGAGGAATTATGGGAAGTATAAATGCTTTTGAACCTCTTTCAAGAATAGTAAAATCTCTTGCTAAAAATGTAAGACAGCTTATGTTCTACAACGGGCTTTTCTCCATTTTAGGAAATGCTGCTCTTGCTGATGAAATGGCACAAATAGTTACAATAGGGCCTATTATAAGAAACCTTGTAGATGAAAATGTGGAAGCTACAGATGAAGCTATGTATAAGCTGAAACTTAGAAATGCAACATTCAGTGATGCTCTTGGAGTTTTTGGTTCACAACTTATACCTTGGCATGTATATATAGGTTTCTATTTAGGAATTGCAAAAGTTGTATATCCTCTCCATGAATTTGTAGCTATGGATATTATAAAATTTAATTTCCTTGCTATGATATCTGTATTTTCCATACTTTTTGTTACAATTACAGGGCTTGACAGATTTATTCCACTTTTTGGACTTATCACAGAACCTGATGCAAGACTAAAAAAATAAAGATTTTTAAAAGGGTTATTGAAAATTTATAATTACAATAACCCTTTATTTTAATAGTAAAACATATATTTAATATATTGTATCATACAATATCATTGAAGGATTTAATCATATGAAGTTTTTAATTGACTGATCAATTTTTCTCATGTATACTTAAGCATATTTGAAAAAACTTAGAATAAAGGGGGAGTTTATCTTGATAGCAGAAAAAATGATAGGAAAAGCTCTTGGAAAAGGAGCATTTGAAGTTGCAAAAGAAGTAAAAGATGCAGAAAAAATATTTGGAAAAGAACAGGTAGTAAACTGCACTCTTGGAACTATGTATAGAGAGGATGAAACTTTTACAGTACTTAGCACTGTGGATAAACTTTTTAGAGAGATACCTGCTGTTGATATTTTCGGTTATGCTGCAGGAGTAAGCGGAAGTGCAGAATACAAAGCTGCTGTTAAGAGAAACATCTTTGGAAAATATGAATCTTCATTTGATAAATCATATATAGGTATTACTGCAACTCCAGGAGGAACAGGAGCAATAGTAAATACAATAAGAGGATATATGGATGCAGGACAAAAAATCCTTCTTCCATGTTATATGTGGGAATCATATGTAAACATAGCTTCTTCAAACCAACTTGGTTATGAAACATATTCTCTTTTTGAAGGAGAAAAATTCAATATAAAAGATTTTTCAGAAAAACTTCTAAATATGGCAAAAGAACAGCACAAAGTTCTTGCAATTATAAATGACCCATGTCAAAATCCAACAGGATACTCTCTTACTTTTGAAGAGTGGCAGGAAGTTATAGAAGTCTTAAAAGAAGCTGCAAAATATGGAGATGTTATACTTTTAAATGACACAGCATATATAGATTATGATTTCAGAGGACAGGACGAAGCAAGAAGATACATGACTCTTTTTAACGGACTTCCTGAAAATATATTAATAATGATAGCTTACAGTATGTCAAAATCATATACTTGCTATGGCGTAAGAGTGGGAGCACAGGTTGCTGTTTCATCAAGCAAAGCTGTAATTGATGAATTTGATACAAACTCATCTTTCTTATGCCGTACTACATGGTCAAATATCTCAAGAGGAGGAATGAAACTTCTTGCTGATATTTATGGAGATGAAAATATTCTTAAACAGGTGGAAGCTGAAAGAGATGAAGCTCGTGGAATTTTAGAAAAAAGAGCTGAAATCTTTTTAAAAGAAGCTGAAAAAGTAAACCTTCCACTTTGCCCTTTCAGAAGTGGATTCTTTATGACGATACCTGTTTCAGAAAATAGAGATGAAATAATAGCAGATCTTAAAGAGAAAAAAATATTTGTTCTTCCTACTGCAGGAGGAATAAGAGTTGCATTCTGTAGTGTTCCTTGTAAAAAACTTGAAACACTTCCTAAAGAAATAGCTGACTCTATTAAAAAATTCAGTAAATAAAAATTTTTAAATATTAACAATCATAATTGGAGGTTTTACTTTGAAACAAGAATTTTCAATCAACAGAAACAGTGTTATGCTGAACTTTACTGCAAAATATTGTACATCATCTGATGAACTTTTAAGCAGTTCAGGATTTAGAAAAATATTAAACTCATATGTACTTAAAATTACTAAAAAAGATACTGAAGTATACAAACTTTTAAAAGCACTTGCAGGGGATAAAGACATCACTGAAGAGGTTACACACCTTTTCAAACTTCTTATCGTTTTTGATACTGACAGTATTGAAAAACTTGATGTTAAATATGAAAGATTCTTTGCAGACAAAGATCTTGTTGTAGAGTTTATAGAAGAGCTTTACAGCTATTGGAGAAAATTTGAAAGATATGCAATTATCAGAAATAAAAAATTTGAAGCAGGACTTCAAAATGCAAACTTCTTCAACTCAATGAATAACTTTACAAACTTAGTTCTTGCTACATACAGAAAAATTGAAGAAACTGTTATGAAAACTAAACACAGAGTATACAGACAGCTTCCTGCTGGAGCAAATCTTGGAATTATAGTAAGCAATGTTAACTGGAATATTCCAAAAGAATATTATGCTCTTGAAAAAGTTAACTTTATAAACTCTGTTATTCTACAGCCACCATTTATCACTTACCCTAAACAAAATACAAGAAAAGGTATTTTCAAAGAGGTAAATGAAAACCCTATTGAAGGAATGTATCTAAACTCTGAAGACTGGCTTTGCTATCCTGCAAAAGTAGGATCTCTTCTTGCATTTATATACTTCAATAAAGACTTTATGGCACAAGGAGTTACTCTTGCAAACCTTTTTGAACTAGCACAAGAGGAAGAATATGCAAACAAAAAACCTGATATCGTATTTGTATACGGAGCAAGAGATTTTGATCCTAAGATGAAAACTCTTTTCTACAACGATAAAATAAATGATATCATGGTTGGATATATAAACTACAGCGAAGATATCGACTATTTCGGATATGTTAAGAAAATGACACTTACTCTTCACAATTTAAAAATGATTGAACAAGGAGGACTTCCTATTCACGGTGCAATGGTAAATGTTACTATGAAAACAGGAGATAATTTCAACATTGTTATCATGGGGGACAGTGGTGCTGGAAAATCAGAAAGCCTTGAAGCGTTCAGAGTTCTTAGTGAAGAATATGTGAAAGAGATGAAAGTTATCTTTGACGATATGGGAGTATTAAAAATAAAAGATGGTAAAATTCTTGGATATGGTACAGAGGTTGGAGCTTTCGTAAGACTTGACGACCTTGATTCAGGATATGCTTACAAACAAATGGACAGAAGTATTTTCATGAATCCTAACAAAGTAAATGCAAGAGTTGTTATCCCTATTTCAAGTTATGCAACTATTATGAACGGATATCCTATTGAATACTTCCTATATGCAAACAACTATGAAGAAGGAGAAGAACTTGCATTCTTTAAAACTCCTGAAGAAGCAAAAGAAGTATTTGTTGCTGGTAAGAGAATGGCAAAAGGAACTACAAGTGAAAAAGGTATTGTTACATCATACTTTGCAAACCCATTTGGACCTGTTCAAAAACAAAAAGAAACAGATGTATTGATTGATAAATTCTTTGGAAAAATGTTTGAAGATAAAATTATGGTTGGACAAATAAGAACTATGCTTGGAGTAAAAGGAAAAGAACACGAAGGACCTATCAAAGCTGCTGAAAAACTTTTCAACCTAATTATAAAAAAATAGTCCTTAATATTAAAATTACATATACAAACAAAAGAGAACTTGAAATTTCAGGTTCTCTTTTGTTCTAATTAAAGCAAAAAAGCAGGATAATCCTGCTTTTTTGGAAGGTAAAAATTTATCATGAAAAATCGGTTTAGGCTAGTTTATTTTATTTCTATATATCCACCTTTCATAGGTGAAACTGCAAATCTTGTATATATTGCTAAAGGTCCTTTTTTATATTTTGGTTCAGGTTTTTTCCAAAGTTTTTTTCTTTCTGCAAATGTTTTTTCTATCTCTTCAGAAGAAGCCTCTTCCCCGCAAATACCTACTACACTTAGAATTCTATTTTTAACATCTATTCTTATAAGATCTCCCTCTTCCACAAAGGCAATAGGACCTCCTTCTGAAGCTTCTGGAGAAACATGACCTATTGCAGGACCACGAGTAGCTCCTGAAAATCTTCCATCTGTTATAAGAGCTGTTGAAGCTGATATTCTAGAATCTGATGCAATAGCCTCTGTTGTATAAAACATCTCTGGCATACCACTTCCTTTAGGTCCTTCATATCTTATTATTATTGCATCTCCAGGATTAATTTTTCCTGTAAGAACAGCTTTTAAAGCTTCCTCTTCACTGTTAAAAGGTTTTGCCTTAAGTACTGTATCCTGCATTTCTTTAGGTACTGCTGAATGTTTTATTACAGCTCCTTCTGGTGCCAAATTTCCCTTCAAAATAGCTATAGCTCCTTGTTTTTGAATAGGATTTTTTATTGTTTTTATAATATCCTCTTTTTTTATATTACGTTTCTCAAGTTCAGCATAACATCTTTCATAATATCCATTTTTCTTTAATTCCTCTAGATTTTCTCCTAGAGTTTTTCCTGTTACTGTCAATACATCCAAATGAAGAAATTCTTTTATCTCTTCCATTATACCTGGAACTCCCCCTGCATAGTAGAAATATTCTCCCGGATAAAATCCACTAGGTCTAATATTTAAAATATATGGTATTTTTTTATGTATTTCATCAAACTTTTCTGCATCAAGTTCAATCCCTATTTCATGAGCTATAGCAGGTATATGAAGAAGAGAATTTGATGAACCAGCTATTGCTGCATGAACCATTATTGCATTTTCAAAAGCTTTTTCTGTAAGTATATCTGAAGGAAGAAGTCCCTCTTTTGCCAGTTCTACCGTTCTTTTACCTGCATTATAAGCCGCTTTTAAAAGATCAGGAGAAGTTGCTGGAAGAAGAGCCGTTCCTGGAAGAGCAAGTCCCAAAGCTTCTGCCGTTACCTGCATTGTTGAAGCTGTCCCCATAAATGAACAAGCTCCACATGAAGGACAGGCATTTTCTTTAGCAAAACAAAGTTCCTTCTCTGTAATTTCTCCTCTTTCAAATTTTGCACTATAAGCTCCCAACTGTTCTAATGTAAGCATATCAGGACCTGCTGCCATTATTCCTCCAGTTACTACAACTGAAGGCATATTAAGTCTTGCAAGTGCCTTAAGATTTCCTGGAAGCCCCTTATCACAACTTGCAATAAATATCCCTGCATCAAATGGAGTTGCCATAGCTTGTATCTCTATCATATCGGCTATAAATTCTCTCGAAACCAGAGAGTAATTCATTCCGTCATGACCTTGAGCCTGTCCATCACATATATCTGTAGTAAAATATTTTGCAGACTTTCCTCCAAAATCATTTACACCTTTTTCTACTTCTTTTATTAAAATATCAAGATGAGCACTTCCAGGATGACTATCCCCATAAGTACTCTCAATCATAATTTGTGGTTTTTCAAGTTCTTCAAGAGTCCATCCCATACCTATTCTCAATGGGTCAACCTCTGGAGCAATTTTTCTAAGTTCCTGACTTTTTAACATATTCCCCCCAAATTTTATAGAAAAAAGAGATACATTAAAACATATCTCTTTTTCCATTGGTAAAAACTATCTTACAACTCTTCCTTCTCCATTACTGTGTGCAAGTTTTTCAACTTCATCAACTGTAGCAAAATTTAGGTCTCCAGGAATTGTATGTTTTATTGCAGAAGAAGCAATTGCAAAATTTAAAGCCTCTTCTTTTGTTTTTCCTGTTATTATTCCATGAATAAATCCAGAAGCAAAAGCATCACCACTTCCTACTCTGTCAGTTATATGAACTAAAAATTTCTTTCCTACATAGATATCATCTTCTGTTGCTACAACAGCACTATAGCCATTATCTGATGCAGAAATACTTTCTCTAAGTGAGCTTACAAGATATTTAAATCCATATTTTTTTACAACTTTCTGCATATTTTCTTCGTTTACACAGATAGCATAATCTCCATTTATAAAATCTGTATCTCCATCTTTATATCCTAAAACCATAGCAGCATCTCTGGCATTTCCAAAACAAACATCTACATACTGCATCATATCTGCAATAAGTTTTTGTTTTTCTTCAACTCCTTCTGTCCAAAGTTTAGCTCTGTAGTTTAAGTCAAAAGAAACTATAGCTCCATTCTTTTTAGCTATCATCATAGCTTTTTTAGCTGCTTCTGCAACCTCTTTGTTTAAAACAGGAGTAATTCCTGATGTATGAAACCATTTAACCCCTTTTAAAATAGTTTCAAAATCAAAATCTTCTGGTACAGCATTGGCCATAGCCGAATCAGCTCTATCATACACAACACTTGCAGGTCTTACTGAAGAACCATTCTCTAAGAAATATGTTCCCAGTCTTTTTCCTCCTCTTGCAATAGCTGAACAATCTACTCCGTATTTACGAAGTGTTGCTACAACACAATCTCCCATAGCATTTTGCGGAAGTTTTGTAATATATGCTACATCATGCCCATAGTTAGAAAGACATACAGCAATATTTCCTTCACTTCCTCCATAATTAACATCAAAACTTGTTGCTTGAATAAATCTTTGACATCCGGGAGGAGATAGTCTTAACATTATTTCTCCCATTGTTACTATTTCAGCCATATCTTTCCTCCTATTTAGCCTTCTGTACTAAATGTACTGCAAAATTTCCTAACTCTTCTTCTAAATAAATTGCTCCTAGTTTTCCTTCTGCATTGTATTTAGCACTTTCTTTATTCATTTTTATTCCATTTCTTTCAAGATAATCTACAGCACGATCTATATAATTAGTTCCTATAGCAATATGTCCATTTGCTCCTAAGTAAGGGGCTCTCATAGCTTCTATATAACTTCCTGCAAAAACAGAATTCGGATTTCCCGCTTTTTTAAATCCAAAAATATTTTCAAACTTTTCTGCAACATTTTCTGCTTCATCTGATGAAGACATATTTAAACCTATATGAGCTAAAGAGAAACCAAGCATATTTTCAACTGCTGTTTTTACAAGATTTTTTATTCCTTCAAAATCTTTTTTAGCTATAAGGTCTGAAGGTACCATCCAAGTTCCTCCACAAGCTATTATTTTATCAAAATCTAAATAACTTTTTAGATTTTCAGCATTTATTCCCCCTGTAGGCATGAATTTAAGTTTTGAATATGGAGCACTTAAAGCTTTTATCATTTTTATTCCTCCAGCACTTTCAGCTGGGAAGAATTTTACAACATCAAGTCCATATTTTATTGCTTGTTCTACATCACTTGGATTAGCACATCCAGGTGTTATAACTATATTTTTGCTGTTACAATATTCTACTATTTCAGGATTAAGTCCCGGACTTACTATAAATTCTGCTCCCGCTTCTACAGCAGCATCTACTTGTTCTTTAGTAAGAACTGTTCCTGCTCCTATAACCATTTCAGGATAATTTTCTTTCATAACTTTTATAACATCTGCACATACATCTGTTCTGAAAGTTACTTCTGCACATGGAAGTCCCCCTTCACAAAGAGCCTTAGCCAGAGGAAGAGCATCTTCTGTTTTTTCTAATTTAATTACAGGTACAATACCTATTTTTTCTATTCTTTTTAATACATCTTTCATTCTTTCTCTCCTCCAGATTATTTTAATTTATTTACAGGATAATGAACTGCTTCTCCTGCAGCAAATCTTACAGATTCTTCTGCTACTTTACGTTTTAATTCTGAAGCAGCTTCTTCTGAATACCATCCCATATGAGGAGATACTATTAAGTTTTCATGTTTAAATAGTGGAGAACCTGGCATCATTGGTTCAAATTCAACACAATCTAAAGCTGCTCCTGCTATTTCTCCATTAGTTAAAGCTTCATCTAGAGCTTTTTCGTTAATAATTCCTCCACGAGAAACATTTATGATATATGCTGTATTTTTCATACGTTTAAATGCTGAAGCATCAAATAGATCTCTGTTTCCATCAAGAGGGCAGTGAATTGAAATAATATCTGATTTTTCTATTATTTCATCTATTGTTGAAGGAACAATAAATTTTGTTTCTTCTGTTTCTTTGTAATAAGGATCATATCCTATAACATTAAATCCTAAATGATGAGCTTTTTCAGCAAAATTACGACCAATACGACCAAGTCCTACAACTCCAACTGTCATTGTACTATTTCTTCTGATAGGCATTGAATGTATATAATCCCATTTTACTTCTTTAGTATATTTATTCATTATAACAACTTTTCTTACAAGTGCCATCATCATAGCAATAGCCTGATCTGCAACTTCATTCATTCCATAATCAGGAACATTACATACTTGTACTCCTAAATCAGTAGCAGCTTTTACATCTACATTATTTACTCCAACTCCATAACGAACTACCATTTTTAAATTAGGAAGTGCTTCCATAACTTTTCTTGTAATAGGAGCATATTGGTTTATAAAGATATTTCCATCTTTGCATTGCTCTATTAAATCTTCTTCTGTTTTACATTGTTTAAGTACAAATTCTAAACCTGCTTTATCTAAAATTTCTTTCTCTATATTGATATTTGCGTGATCGCAATCTGTTATTATAACTTTCATTTTTCCTCCCAAACTAACCTTTTTTAACAATAAATTATTATTTTACTAAATATCCCCCATCTACAGGAATTATTGCTCCGTTTAAATAATCTGAAGCTTCTGATGCTAAGAATACAACTGGTCCCTTCATATCTGCAGGAGTTCCCCATCTCTTAGCTGGAATACGATTTGTTATTTCTAAATATCTAGGATTATTTGGATCTGTTAAAGCTACGTTCATCTCTGTATCCATATATCCTGGTGCTAAAGCATTGATATTTATTCCTTTTTCTGCCCATTCATTACAGAATGCTTTTGTAATTTGTGCTACTCCACCTTTTGAAGCTGCATAAGCTGGAACTGTATATCCTCCAAAGAAAGATAACATTGAAGCTATATTAATAATTTTTCCTTTGGAATTTTGTTTCATAAATTGTTTTGCTGCTAATTGACATAATACAAATACAGCTGTTAAATTTACATCAAGAACAAATTTCCAGTCTTCAAGAGGAAATTCTTCACTTTTATGTCTTCTTTGAACTCCGGCACTGTTTACGATAATATCAAGATGTCCTCCTAATTTTTCAACTGCCCCTGCAAAAGCTTCTTCTCTATCTCCTTCTTTAGCTATATTTGCTATAATTCCATGACATTTAAATCCTCTGTCATTAAATTCTTTTACTGTATCCATTACTTTTGGATTAATATCTAGTATACAAACTTCTGCTCCTGCTTCCATAAGTCCTTCTGCCATACCTTTACTTAACCCTTGAGCAGCTCCTGTTACTATTGCTGTTTTTCCTGTTAAATCTAAGAAACTCATCTTTGCCTCCTTAATTTATCTCTTTACTTAAATATTTAAATGTATTTTTTATTTTTTTGAATATGCTGGATCTAAAATTGCCAAATCATAACTTCTACTTGCTGGAGTGAATGCTGCAAGAACCCATAAATAAGTATTTCTTGTTCCAGGACTTGCCACTGTTGGATGATATCCACAAGGAGCCTGTACCATTGTTCCAGAAGTTACTGTATGAGTTACAATATCTTCAACTTCTCCGCTTTTTAAATAACTTATATGGAAACCAAATTTAGGAAGATCCATATCAAAGTAACAATATATTTCCTCTAAATCTTTTTCATGCTGATGAGGAGGCCAACTTGTCCAAGCTCCCTCTCCTCCCCAAGTAATTCCACAAATAAGTCTTGAAGCCTTATCTTGAGGAGCAAGAGTAAACATTACTTCTCTTTGTCCTACTCCTTCACCATGAATTTGGTGTATATCTCCAATTGGTAGAGTTATATCAAATTTTCTAAATGAAGGTTCACCTATTCCTTCACATTTTGCTCCGGCAATATAAAAAATACAATCTTCAACTGCTGTAATTTTTACTGAATCATTTGAAGGAATATAAAACGAATCAAATTTATCCATTTTATAATTTAATACAGAATGTTCACCTATCTCTGCTTTCCCCTTAATTAAAACTGAATGCAACTCCAATTTTTTAGATTCAAGAATATAAGTTTGACCTGCTGCCATATTAAGTCTGAACATCTGTGCTGCTATACAATCACTGTTTGCAGGAGTTATTACTTCATGAAATCCTAATTCCTCTGAAGATTGAACGCTCCATTTTTCCATTCTTTCTTTATTAGCTAAATCACGCATCAAAATGCCTCCCGTAAATTATAAAGTTTTATTTTAATAAAAATGTACTGAATGCTGGTACTAAAACAACAAGGAAGAATACTACTACATATCCTACAAAGAATGGAAGCTGACCTTTTGCTATATCTCCCATTTTTAATTTTGTAACACTTGCTGCTGAGAATATATTTACTGCAACAGGAGGTGTCATTGTTCCTATTACATTTGATATAGAAACTATCATACCAAAGTGAACTGCATCTATTCCTAAAGCCTTAGCAATTGGCCATAATACAGGAACCATCAGTACACAAGTTGCAATTCCTTCTAAGAATACTCCAAAAATTAGAAGTATTACTGCCACAACAAAACAGAACATAGTTGCTGATAAATTTAATCCTATAACAAAATCTACAAGCTGAGCTGAAATTCCCACAAAGGCAAACAGCCAAGCAAATGCTGTAGAAGTTGCTATGATAAATAGTATCATTGCTGAACCTTTTGCTGAATCAAGAAAAATTTCATAAAGATCTTTTAGTGTAACCTCTTTATAAATAAACATTCCAGTTATCAAAGACCATACAACAGCAATCGCTGATGATTCTGTAGGAGTTAAAATTCCTGAATAAATTCCTCCAAGAATTATTATTGGAAGAAGAAGAGCTGGTATAGCTTTAAAGAAACTTGTCATAAATTCATTAAAAGACATTTTTACTTTTGTTTGTGGCCATTTTTCTTTATGAGCATAGAATATAACAACTGCCATTAAAGTAATCATTATAAGAAGTCCTATTGCCATTCCTGACTTAAACATATCTCCTACTGAAGCACCTGTTATTGTTGCGTATACAACCATAATTATACTTGGAGGAATAATTGGCCCAAGACCACCTGATACAACTAAAAGTCCAGCTACTCTCTCTTTTGGATATCCAAGTTTTACCATATCTGGATAAAGCATTACTCCAATAGCTACAACTGTTGCTGGAGCTGAACCAGAAAGTGCAGCAAAGAAAGCACAAGCAAGAACAAGGGCTAGTCCAAGACCACCTCTGAATCCTCCAACTATTGAGTTGGCAAATTCAACAAGTCTTCTCGAAATACCACCTTTAGTCATAATATTTCCTGCAAGAACGAAAAAGGCAATTGCCATTATAGAAGTAGAATCAAGTCCTCCAAAAATTCTCTGAGCTATAACATTTAAAGAAAGATGAACATCTGGACTGAAAAGAATTGTTGCCATACCTGCTGCTCCTAAAGACATTGCTATTGGAACACCAAGAATTAACAGAACTGCAAATGAACCAAATAATATTAAACCTGTCATTATTCTTCTCCTCCTTCATCTTCTTTTTTATCGTCTATTTTTATTTTTCCTAATATCATCATCATTAAAGTAACCCCTTGAACCAGAGTGATTATTCCAAAACTTAAAACTAATGCAAAATATGGTATTGACATTGGAATTTGAAGCCCTGGAGAAGTTTGTCCAGATATAATTTGTCTTTGTACAAGCCCTATTGATTGATAGAAAAGAGCTGCTGAAACTAAAACTACAATTCCTTTAGAAATAATCATTACAATTTTTTTAGCTGGACCTTTAAGCATATCTACCACTGCTGTTACAGATATTTGTGTTCCATCTCTAAGCCCCATCTCTGTTCCTAAAAGTACCATATATACCATTGAGTATTTAGCTGCTTCTTCGAATCCAGAAACCGGAACTTTAAAAATATTTCTGTTTACTACTTGTGCAAAACATGATACTACCATTATCACAAAGGTTACTACCATTATCATATCTTCTACTTTTTGAAATTTTTCCGATATTTTCACTTTCTACCCCCATAAATATATCCTATTTTTAGAGAAGACCTGTCTATTTTTAGTAGCCAGGTCTTCTGATTAAAATTTTATTTTACACTGTCAATTGATTTTTGTACTGCTTCTTCCCATTCTTTATCAAATGTAAATCCTTTTTCTGCTGCTTTTGCTTTATAAGCTGCTTGTAATGCTGCTGTATCTATATCAAAGAATTGTACCCCTTTAGCTTTTAACTCTTCAGTTGCTTCATTGTTAGCATCTACAAGGTATTGTCTTTGAGCTTCTACTCCTCTTTGAACTGCATCTAAGAAAGGTTTTTGTAAATCTTCAGGAATTTTTTTCCAAGCTGCATCAGACATACAAAGTACAATATAAACAAAAGCATGTTGGCTGTTTGTTATAAATTTAGTTACTTCATAGTATCCAGACGCTAAACAGTTAGCAGTTGCATTTTCTGCTGCATCAATAGTTTTTTGTTGTAATGCTGTAAATACATCGTTATATGACATAGCTATAGGCATTGCTCCAAAAGCTTCAAAAGCTGCTTGGTGATATTTATTTTCCATTGTACGAATAGTTACACCTTTAAAATCTGCCATAGTTTTAATTGGTTTTGTTGAGAAAGTATTTCTATATCCTGATTCCATAAATCCTATTACATGAAGTCCATGTTTTAATGCCTCTCTCTTAACTAAATCTCCTATAGGACCATCTACTGCTGCATGAGCTTCATCTGAGTTAGCCCATAGGTAAGGTTGGTCTAAAATTCCCATTTCTGGAATAAAGTTTGTTAAAACAGAGTTTGCTGCTGTTGCAATATCAAGGTTATTACCCATTGCAAGTTCTACTGTATCACGTTCTCCTCCAAGAGAACCTCCAGCATATACATCTATTTTTATTTTTCCATTAGTTGCTGCTTCTACTTCTTCTGCTATTTTGTTAGCTCCTTTAGCAAAGTTTGAAGATTCAGGGTCTACCAGTGCTAATTTAAATGTTACAGGCTTATCACTTGCTGCTTCTTTCTTTTCTCCTCCACAACCTGTAAAAAATGCCATACTCGCCAAAATTGTTGCTGATAATAAAATTTTCTTTAAATTCATATCTTCCTTCCTTGATCTAGATTTTTATATAAAGTTGTCTGATGTTTTATAAAATCATCTTACAACTTAAAACTATTTTTGTCAATATATTTTTTTAATAATGTTTCAAAAATATATATTAATGCTGTTTTAAGCATAAAAAAATCTTTTTTAATATTTATATTTGACAAAAAATCATCATACCTTTATTATATAGGTATGATCTTTTTTATTAGGGGGTAATCTATATGAAATCAAATAATTGTTTTTATTGTACTAAAGATGGAGAAATAAAAAATCTGATGATTAAAATATGCACAATAGACTGTGCAGATATTTATTTCTTTAAGGATCAAAAACATTTAGGGCGTTGTGTTGTAGCATTGGATGAGCACTATACAGAGATGCATCAAATTCCAGAAGAGAAATTAAATCGTTTTATGAAAGTAGTAGCAAAAGTAAGTTCTGCTGTAAGTGAATTATTTAAAGCTGATAAAATTAATTATGCTGTTTACGGAGATCTTGTCCCACATTTTCATTTCCATATTGTTCCAAAGAAAAAAGATGAACTTCAATGGGGAAAACCTTTTACAGATGATATTGAAAAAAGATTTCTTTCAGATGAAGAATATTCAAAATATATAAAGTTGATTTATGAAAAATTAAATAATTAAGAAAAAATAAAAACAGACATCTCAGAACTATACTGATTTGTCTGTTTTGTTTTATTTTTCCGAAAAGTTTTTTTCTATCCCTCTTCTGTTTGTATTAAGATGAACAATCATAGCACATTTAGCTCCCAAACTATCTCCTGAAGCAATGGCTTCAGCTACAGCTCTATGTTCCATATAAGTATTTTGTCTGAACACATCTTCTGTTAAATTTATTGTTATAGAAACTGAAGAGTTTATAATAGGAACTAAATTTTCTACAACTCTGTTTCCACTGCACTGAGCTATGCTCTTGTGAAATAATATATCTGCTTCTCTGTAATCTTCTCCTCTCTCAATAAGTTCTTCCACTATTTTGCATTGCTCTAACATCGCTTTTTTCTGTTTCGCTGTTCCTTTAACAGCTGCTAAAGCTGCTATTTCAGGTTCAAGCATCAAACGAATATCCAATAAATCTAAAGCTACTTTTTTATCTTTTTTTATATCTGATATAAAAGTTAATCCTAAAGGGTCTTCAGGTATTCCATTTTTACTCGATACAAAAGTTCCAGCTCCTTGACGAACCTCTAAAATATTTCTCGAAACCAAACTTTTTATCGCTTCTCTGATTGTACCTCTGCTCACTTCCAATAATTCTGCCAATTCATATTCATTTTTAAGTTTATCCCCAGGCTGCATATGGCTTTCTTTAATTATTTTTATTATTTGTTTTTCAACTGTTCTTGTTAAAAGTTTTCCAGTTGGTTTTTTTCCTTCCATTATTACACCTCTTACAGCTAAATATTTAATCTTTTTTATATTAACTTTTTATTCATCTTAAGACTATTTTATCAAAATTTTATCAAATATGTAAATATTAAAAGAAAAAATTAATTTTTTTACATAAAAATAACTCTAGTATTTCACATACTAGAGTTATTAAAAAATTTACTTTAACACCTTATAATTAATATAGAAATTCATTGAAAATCCTATTACAATTATTACTTCCCAAGCTAAAATATTATAAATTAAGAAAAATAAAAATAGAATAGCTGGAACTACTAAAAGTAATAAAGATTTTTTTATTTGAATCAAGCCTTTAAATAAGGAATATTTTATTAATTCTATATTTGACATCTCATATTTTAATCCGACATAGTAATAATAATATATTAATGTTATCACTATTATCAAACTTGAACTAATAAACATCAGAAATATCATTTTAGCAAAAATCAAATCCTGATTCCAAAGAAAACTAGAAATTAAAATAAATAATCCAGCCAAAAAAACCATAATCAAATTAACAACCATCGTTTTCTTAAAAAGCTTTTTAAAGTTTTCAAAATAAAAACTCATCATATTTATTTCTATATCTCTATCCATCATTCTCAAAACTTGATATGCAGCTGCTATTCCTGTACCTGCTGTTATTATAGGCAGTGAGAAAAAAATAAATAAAAAGTTTAAATAAACTAATTCTCCTAAAAAATTTAAAAACTTTTTCATTATTTTATTGAAAGTTCACTTTCTTTATCAAAGAAATGTATGAATTTTTCATCTATATCTATACCAATACCATCTCCTACAGAAACAGGAATATTTGAACTTATTCTTGCTATTAAATTAACATCATTAAATTTAGTATAGATATATGATTCTGAACCTATCATTTCATAGTTATCAATTTTTAAACCTTGATTTTTCTCCTCTGTCATAATCACATTTTCAGGTCTTACTCCTATAATTATATCTTTTCCAATATAATTTTTCTCTCTCAAGATTTTAGCATCTTCTTCAAGTACTTGCTTTTTAAGAATTTCATTTTTAACAAATACTTTTCCCTCTTCTTCAACTACAGTACTTGGAATAAAGTTTATTTGAGGAGTTCCTATAAATCCTGCAACAAATATATTGCTTGGATGATAATAAAGATTTCTTGGACTGTCTACCTGTTGAATTACTCCGTCCTTCATAACAACAATTCTGGTACCAAGAGTCATAGCTTCTGTTTGGTCATGTGTTACATATATAAAAGTTGCTCCAAGCTCTTTATGAAGTCTTGAAATTTCAACTCTCATATGAGCTCTTAATTTAGCATCCAAGTTTGAAAGAGGTTCGTCCATTAAAAATACTTTTGGAGTTCTTACAATAGCACGACCCATGGCAACCCTCTGTCTTTGTCCTCCTGACAGTTCTTTTGGATATCTGTCTAACAAAGTTGAAAGGTTTAATATTTTGGCAGCTTTATTTACAGCTTCGTCTATAAGCTCTTTTTTAGTATTTTTTAACTTTAATCCAAAAGACATATTTTCATACACATTCATATGAGGATAAAGAGCATAGTTTTGGAAAACCATTGCTATATCTCTGTCTTTTGGTTCCACATCATTTATAAGTCTGTCGTTTAGCCATAACTCTCCTGAAGATATCTCTTCAAGACCAGCTATCATTCTAAGTGTTGTAGATTTTCCACAACCAGACGGCCCTACAAATATGATAAACTCTTTATCTTCTATATCCAAATTAAAGTTTTTTAAAGCATAATACCCGTTTGGATATATCTTGCATAAGTTTTTTATTTTTATACTCGCCATTATCTTTCACCCTCAATCTCTATTATTCCAAAATTTTTTTCTTTCATTATATCTCTGTAATCTCTGTCAAGATGCATACAGTAAACCCCTTTTCTCTTTTCAAAAGGAACCATCTCTTCTAAATCAAAAATATTTCCATGAGCTGCATGAGAAGATTTTTTACTTGAAATATCCAAATACATCTCATCAATCTCTCCATTCAGATATTTTTCCAACACTGCATCAGGAACTCTTGCACAATCTCCACTGTAGAACGCCTTCTTTTCTCCTGCAGTAATTAAATATCCATAAGATACCATATCTTCCACATGGGGAACCACTATAGGTTCAACAGATATATTTTCATCATTTAAAGATGTTTTATAATTATATAGTGCTTTATCAATTCCAACTATATCTAAGAATTTTTTTACATGATCTGTCGGGTGAATTACCTCTCCCACTTTTTTATTTTGAATAAAATAGCAATAAGATAACAGACTTCCCAAACTTCCAACATGATCACAGTGAGTATGTGTTACCAATATTTTAATATTTTTTTTATTTATAAGATTTCTTCTCAATAACTCTTCAAAAACTGTTTCTCCACAGTCAAAAAGATATAGAGTATCCTCTGTTTCATAATATGCACTTGTATTTTTTAGTTCCGGAAAAAAAGCAGAACCTAATCCTAAAAAATTTAATATCATTTTTTCTCCTTATTTTATACCTGAGTTCATAAAACTATCTATAAATTGTTTTTGTAGTATAAAGAACAGTATTATTAGTGGGAATATTATTATAAAAGTTGCTGCACACACATTTGCCCACTGTAAATTTGCCTCTTTAGATTTTGCAAAAAGAGCCAGTCCAACTGTAAGAGTTCTGTTATGTGTAGAGTTTGTTACAATTAACGGCCATAGATAGTTATTCCAGTGATAACTTACAGAAACTACACCAAAAGAAAGATAAGCAGGTTTTGCACAAGGCATATATATTTTCCATATTATCTGCCAAGTACTTGCTCCATCTATTCTTGCTGCTTCAGCAAGTGATTTTGGAATACTTTTAAAATGTTGTCTAAGCAGGAATATTCCAAAAGCTGATCCTAAAAACGGCAGCATAATTCCTACTTTTGTATTAAGCATTCCAAGTTCTCTAAGTACCATAAAGTTAGGTGTAATAAGTACATCATTTGGAATTATTATCTGCATAAATATAATTATAAATACTATTGCTACTCCTTTAAAATCCATAACAGCTAAAGCATAAGCAGCCATTGTTGATGTAAAAACTTGAATTGCAAAAGTAACAACAACAATTAATATTGTATTTATATAATAAGTTTTAAAAGGAACTGCATTCCATACATATTTTATATTATCCAGTGTAAAAGCTGTCTTTGGAAATAAAGACATTTTAAAAGACGGCTCTGAAAAAGCTGTACCTACCATCCAAACAAGTGGAATAAGCCATAAAAGAGCTATTACATATCCCAATACTGTTATTAATTTATCTCCTGTTTTATTTTTATTCATTCTTTTCTCCTCTTATGAATTGTAATGAGTATTTTTATCTTGTTTAAAGAATCTAGGTAAAGATACAATTAACAATAAAATCAACATTACAACAGTTAATGCCCCTGCTTTTCCATAGTTAAAGTTAACAAATGATTGTTGATAAATATAATAAAGCAGTAATGTACTTCCATTATTTGGAGCTCCCTCTGTCATAATAACTATATGGTCTACCAACTTAAATGAGTTAGTAAGTGCCACTGTTGAAATAAAAATAGTAGTTGGTTTTAAAAGTGGGATAGTTATATATTTTAATATTTTCCAAGGACTAGCTCCATCAATTAAAGCTGCTTCATACAGCTCTCCTGAAATATTCTGCAGACCAGCTAAGTAAAATACCATTATAAATCCTACTTCTTTCCATACATACATTATTGCCATGAAAGGAAGCACAGTTTTTCTGTTAGATAAAACATTCATAGGTTCCATTCCAAGTGCCATAAGCAATTGGTCAAACAATCCATTTTTACCCATATAAATAAAAAACCATATACTTGCTACTGCTATCATAGGCATAACAACTGGGTAGAAAAATACAGTTCTTAAAAATCCAACATTTTTATTTTTTCTGTTAACAAGTAAAGCAAGTAATAATCCTATCACTAAACTTGGAACTATAGTTATAAGTGAAAAATATATTGTATTCCACATTATCTTCCAAAACAACGGACTTTTAGCTAAGTCAATGTAGTTTTTAAGCCCTATAAATATAGGCTCCTTCATTCCTAAACTATATTTGCTGAAACTTAAAGATATACTCTTAAATATAGGGTACACTGTAAATACCAGCATAAATAATATTGCTGGGCTCAAAAGAGCCCAAGCAGTTAAATTTTCTTTCATTTTCTTAGTTATTTTCATCTGAAATCCTCATCTATCTTATTTATATTCACTTAAAATTTCAGTAGCTTCTTTTTGTGCATTGTCTAAAGCTTCTTTAGGAGTTGCTTCTCCTGTTACAGCTGATTGGATATGGTCGTTTAATACTCTCCATATTTGAGCTGCATTGTAAGTTGTAAGTTCTGGTTTTGCATATGGAAGTTGTTCATAAGCAACTAAAGCTTCTGGATATTTTCCATAGTATTCTTTTAGTTGTTCTGTTTGGTAAGCACTTTCTCTTGTAGGAACATATCCTGTTTCAATACTCCATTTAGCAACATTGTCTGGATTTGTCATAAATTTAATAAATTTCCAAGCTGCTTTTTCTTTTGCTTCAGGTAAGTTTGGAGTAATATAGAAGTTTCCTCCTCCTGTAGGAGCTGCTATTCTTTTATTTCCAGGTAAGAATGCTACACCATAGTCAAATTTTGCATTATCTCTTATGTTAGCAAAGTTTCCAGTTGTATGATATATCATAGCTACTTCCCCTGCTAAGAATTGAGTTGGAAGATCTGTCCATTGAACAATTCCTGTTGCCATTGCTTTATATTTATTTTGTAAATCTAACCAAAATTGTAATGCTTCTACGTTTTCAGAAGTATTGAAGTATACTTCTTTTCCATCTTCACTCATAAGATTTCTTCCATCAGCACTATTTTGAAGAGCAAATCCTGTGAATCCCCATTGAGCTGATCCAGAGTTAAGAGCTATTCCAACACCTTTTCTGTTTTCAGTTGTTAGTTTTACTCCATAATCTGCAAGTTCCTGCCAAGTAGTAGGAGCTTTTTCAGGATCTAAACCAACTTCTTTGAAAGCATCTTTATTATAGAATAATACCATTGTACTTCTTTGGAATGGAATAGAATAGATTTTTCCATCTACATATGAGTCTTCCATAAATCCTGTTAAGAAATCATTTATATAAGCTTTTCCATCTTCTCCGTCTTCTGCTATTAAATTATCAAGTGGCATTGCCATTCCAGCATGAGCAAGTGTAAATCTTTGAGTTGCTAAACTAACGAATAGTTCTGGAGGATTTCCACCTTGAGCTGCTGTTTGTATTTTTGTTACAGTATCGTCATAATTTCCTGTATATACAGGCTCAACAACTATATCACTGTTTTGGCTGTTGAATTGTTCAGTCATTTCACTTACTAAATTTGCTGCCTTTCCACCTACATTTACTGGAAAGTAAAATGTTAATTTAACTTTTCCATCTTCTGCTTCTTGAGCTTTCTTCTCTCCACCACATCCTGCAAGTCCAAGTGTCATTAAACTCATTCCAATTAAAATCGCTTTTTTTAACCCTTTCATCATTTCCCTCCTTGATTTTTAAACTTTTTTATATCAGTACTTTCTCTTAGAACCAATTCACTTTCTATCTCCTCTTTTTTCTCTTCTATCCCCTCCATCATATTTATTAATTTTTCTAATAATTTTTCTGCTAATTTTTTGTAGTTTAATGAAACAGTACTCAGAGAAGGAATTGTATATTCTGAAACTGGAAGTTTATCAAACCCCATAATTAATACATCTCTTGGTACTTGTATCCCAAAATTAAAAAGCTCTCTCATTAAGACAATAGCTTTTTCATCTCCATTTACAAAAAAACATTCAGGTAAATTATCTATATACTTTCTTGCTGTTCTTTTTATTTCATCAGAGGTATTAACCTCTCTCTCTATTATCAATTTAGATATATCTTTATTATTTTTTCTATAAGCTTCCTGTACTCCACGTAATCTTTCTTCATTCATAGGGCTGCTGCTTCCTGTTATAAAAGCAATATTTTCAATTCCATCTTTAAAAAAGTTTTCTATTGCTTTGAAGCTGGAATTAAAATCATCATTACTTACATAAATATTTTCTTCATCATAGCTTTTTCCAAATACTACAAAAGGAATTTCATTTCTTTTTAAAATTTCAATTCTTTTATCATTTTTTTCTTCATAAAAAAGTATGACACCATCTACAAAAGAACTGCTCTTATTTATCAAAGATTTTTTTAGTTCCTCATCATTATAATAATGTTCTACCATTATAGATATATCATCTCTTTTATTTTTTAAAATTACCTCATTTACTAAAATATTTGTCCAAATAGTTGCCTTATGTCCTGATCTTCTTTTAAGTAAAATAAGTATATTTTTACTGCTTTTAGATACCAATGATTTTGCATAATAATTTGACTTATAATTATATTTTTTTATTATCTCTAAAATTTTTTCTTTAGTTTCCTTTTTTACTTTTGCATCATTATTCACAACCCGTGAAACTGTCTGTGTAGAATATCCTGAAAGTTTAGCTATATCTTTTATTGTAATATTCTTTTTTTTCTCTATAGCCATCTATATCACACTCTCTATTTACAAAAATGTTATCGTTAACATTACTTATTTTTATGATATCATATATTCCAAAAAAAAGAAATTATTTTTACAGTTTTTTTACAATTTTATTTTCTTTTTTGTTCAGTATTTGATTTCTTATATTTTTTTTCAAACATTTACTATTCTTTTTTAATTAATAAAAAAAGGGCTGCTGCATTTAAATTTGCAACAGCTCCATTTAAATAATTTATTATTTTTCAGAAGAAAAAATATATCCTCCTGCCATTATCACAAAAGATATCGCAAGTCCTGTGTAAAGAGCATCTATTTTAAGATTAAAAATCATATTTCCTGCAGCTACAAGAAGAGGACTTAAAGTTATACTTGCCAGTACATATATATTTTTTATTTTTTTCTTTAAAAATAAAATACTGCACATTGGAAATAAAACTGTCATAGCTCTAAGCCCCATTGCCATAAAACTCCATTCCAAAATAAAATCTTTTCCATTTCCAAGAGTTGTACTGAATGTAAGAAGAAGCACTGCTGCAATAGTTCCTCTTATCATAAAAAGTTTTCTGTTCTCTTTAATATTTGGAAAAATTTTAGGATAAATATTATTTGACATAATACTGCATATTCCCAAAATAAGTCCTGCTCCAGATCCTGTTATCACCACAAAAAGAGTCCCTAAAATAAGTCCTCCTGCAAGATCAGGAATATAATTTATTACAAACATTGGAAAAGCAAGAGCTGAGTTCATATTAGGAAAATGATATTTCATAAACATTCCTACAACTATTCCGGCTATACTTATAGGGGGAATAAGACAAGCACTTATAAGTGTCCCTTGAACAGCAGCCTTTTTATTTCTTCCTGCTATAATAACCTGAACATAAGTTTGAGTACAGATAACCCCCAACATAAGTGAAAGCCCACCACTCAAATCCTTCCACATTCCCCTTGCAAAAAAATTAAAATATTTTTCACGGGGGAAATATGAGATAAACTCATCCATGTTTCCTATTGAAGCAAAAGCTGTGTATACCATAAAAATAAGAGCAATATAAAGAAGTGCAAGTTTTATTACTCCTATTATCCCTGTTCCTTTTATCCCTCCAAAAACAACATAGGACCCCATAACCATACAGGTAATTATTCCAGCTGTAGTTATACTCATAGGAAAGACTGTTACAAGAATTGTTATTGCAGAAAAAAGCTGTGCCACTATACTTAAAAATATTCCCAGAGAACTGAAAACAGCTGATATAGTTCCTACCTTTTTCCCATATCTGTTTTCAAGCATCTCTTGAATTGTAAGCGTATTATTTTTTCTCAATCTATCTGTAAAGAAAAGCCCCAAACACAAACAACCTAAACCTGAACCAAGATTAAACCAAAGAGCTGAATAACCATATTCAAAAGCTAATTGAGTTGTAGCAATGGTAGAAGCTCCCCCTACCAGAGTTCCTGTTATTGTTCCTACAATTACTGCTGTTGTAAGCCCTGAATTTCCTGTATTGAAATCCTTAGCATTTTTTGTATTTTTTCCACTGAAAATCCCCACAAAACACATAAGGATTACAACTATTCCTATTCCTAAAAGGTGATATACACTTAACTGCATCTGATCACTCCAAAAAAATTTATTTTACTATGTTTCTCAATGTTCCTATTCTTTCTATTTTACATTCTACTATATCTTTCGATTTCATATATTTAGGAGGTTTAAATCCCACTCCTACACCTGAACAAGTACCTGTCGAAATAATATCTCCAGGCTCAAGAGTTATTCCTTGAGAAAGTTCAGCTATCATATCTCTTATATTTGTTATCATAAGATTTGTATTTGAAGACTGTCTAAGTTCTCCATTTACATAACTTGAAATTTCAAGATCAAAAGGCATTTTCAATTCATCTTTGTAAACTATTACAGGTCCTATGGAAGTAAAAGTATCAAGACTCTTTCCTATAAACCATTGTCTGTATTTTCCCTGAAGCCCTCTGGCAGATATATCATTCATAATAGTATAACCAAAAATATACTCCTCTGCATCTTCAGCTTTTATTTTATAACCTTTTTTTCCTATTATAACAGCAAGTTCCACTTCATAATCAAGAGCTTCATCTATATCAAGATGTCCATCTATTTCATCGTCCTGCCCTATTATTACACTGGCTCTTTTTGTAAAATATACACTGTTTAATGGTTTACTTGTAGTGTCTTTTTTTATTTCTTTCAAATGATCCATGTAGTTAAAACCTGCACATATTATATCATGTACAGTCTTTTTTATAGGAGATAAAATTTTTACTTCAGCTGTTTTAAAAATATCTGCATTATTAAAATCTTTCTCTTGTAAAATATTTTGAATTTTTTCACAGTCTTTATGAGAAAAATTCTCTATTACATCCTGCATATCTTTATACTCTCTTGAAAGTCCTAAAGAGTTTATTTCTAAAATATTTTCTCCTTCAAATATACCAATATATTCTCTTTGAGATTTTAAATCTTTAAAAGCTGTAAACTGCATATTTGCCTCCTTTATAATTCTTAAAATAAAAACTCTATAAAATCTTAAAAAGCAACAGTTTCCTGTTGCTTTTTAATTTTTCTATTTAAGTTAAGTTTGGGAGTTTAAATTATAAGCTTTCTGCAAAAGCTTGTAATGAAGTTCTTGCTTGTCCGAAGTCAACCATTTGTTGGTCGAATCCAAATTTAATATGAGGAAGTCCAGCCTCATCAAGAGCTTTTCTTAATGATGGATATTCCATTTCTTCTGGGTCACAGAACTGCATCATTACTACAACAACACCATCTGCTCCTGCTTCTTTAGCTTTGTTAGCTACATATTTTGGACGTTCTTCGATTAATGGATCGTATAAGATTGTATCGTTGTCTTGGTTAGCAAATTGAACTGCAAGAGCTCTGATTGGATCTTCTATATCCATTGGAACATCTGTTGTGAATGCTCTTGATTCATGAGCCACATCATCAGCAACTATAGCAACTTTATATTCATCAAATATTGATAATAATTTAGGATTGTCTAAGATGATTCCTGAAGTAAGAACTTTGATTCCATCCCATTTAACTTCTGGAAGTTTTGCTAGTTCAGCATTAAGTTCTTTTAACATAGCTGTATGTTCATCTTTAAGCATGAAGAAAGCACTCTTAAGTACAGCAGATCTGTTTACTGCAGATATAGCTTCAAGGTGTTTTCCTGCAAGTTTTACGAATTCTCTTCTTGTAGCTCTGCTTTCATTGTAAACTTTAAAAGCTTCGAACATTTTTTCATCTTCTATTTTATGTCCAGCTATTTCTTCTAATTGTCCTTTTACTCTGCTGAATTCATGCATAGTAAATTTAATTCCATATTCAGGTTTTCTGTTTTGTGGATGAGCTAAGAACATAAATGGTAATTGAGGTATTGCCACTTTAAAGTTTTGAGTTAATGGACGAAGAGTATCACACATAGATGATAAGATAACTCCTGATAATCCGTCAAATTTTCCTTCTAATGCCATTTCTAAGTTCATTTGAGCTATTGTACAGTAGAAAGATGCAAAATATTCTTTAGCTCTGCTGATTGTTCCGTGAGTTCCCCAAACACCAAATGGAACCATTCCTGCAGCATATACTATTTCTTCAGGAACATAGTATGGGAAACATCCGATTATTTTTTTACCTTCAGCTTTATATTTAGCCATTTGTTTTTCTGGATTATATGCTATTTCTCTAAAATTATTTAATAATTCCTCAATTCTAGTCATTATTTGTCTCCTCCCTCTTTTTCAGCAGCTTTTTTAGCTCTGTTTGCTTCCATTACTTCAAATAATCCTTCAACACGAGTTCTATATTGCTCGTCTGAGAAGTTTCTTGGGTCAGCTTGGTCTCCGTCAAATCCAGCAACTGCTACACCTAAGTCTTTACGGAATCTTCTTTCCATTTCAGGCATATATCCACTCCATGGTTTACAGCTTCTGTTGTAGTGAACAAGAATTCCATCTACATGGTTTTCTTTACATAGAGTTTCTCTCCATTCAACACCTTTTTCAAGACATACTGAGTTTGGTGCAACACAGTAAGCTCTCATTAATTCGTCCATGTTGTTGTAAACGAATCCAAATGCAGGTGCGTAAACAACTGCTGTTGTATTGATTCCTTTTTCTTTTAATGGAGCAAATAGTTTTTGAAGTTGAGGCCAACAAGGGATTCCTTCAAACATGATTCTGTAGTTTTCGTCGTATTTCCAAGTTGATTTATTTGCTTTTACATTTGCTTCTAATTCTTCTGCAAGTGCTTCAAAAGCTTCAGCTGTTGATTTTTTAGCACGAGCTGTTACGATGTCTGCCATGTGGTTGAACAGGTCAAATCCAGCAAATGGAGATGGTTTGTATTGTAGGTAAGAACATACTTTTAACCAAGCTTTTGCTGAACGGTTAGCGTTTTCACAAGCTTCTTCGAATTTTTTCATATCCATTTTACGTCCTGCTATTTTTTCAAGCTGAACGATAGCGTCGTCAAATTGTCCTCTTAAGTAGTCAACTTGAGCTTGGCTTACTTCTTTAGTATTGCTGTATGGAACGTCGATCATGATTAATGGAATGTTATGCATTCTTGCAAGGTTTTCATACCATTTAGTCATACAGTTACAGATATTGTTACAGCATAATACGAAGTCTGGTTGAGGCATTGGTTTTTCTTCTGCTTCAAATCCAGCTGCATATGCTAAGTTGATTCTTGCATAAGCACAGATATCGTTGTCAAATCCCATAGCTTCTGCATGTTCACACATTCTCTCTCCACCATGTTTTGCTCCGATTGCTGCTGCTTGGTTTTCAGGATAAACAAGTTTTAATCCTAAAGCTTCACATATTTCAGAAGGGAATTTAGATGAAGACCAACCTACTGGTTCTCCTTTTTTCTTAGCTTCCCATGCTGCTTGATATACTTCTCTTTCTACTAACTCTCTAAGTACAACCTTAGCTGGTTTTTTTTCTTCTACTGGCTTATTTACTTCGCTCATGTTTTTATTCCACTCCTTTATTATTTTTTTATGCCAAATTATTTTGTTGCTTTTTGATAAGCAAACAATGCTGCTCCAATAGCTCCTGTGTATTGAGTTAATGGAGATGTTAAAATTTTAAAATTAAGCTCCTCTTCAAGAGCTGCTACAACACCATGGTTAAGAGCAACTCCTCCTGTCATTACAAGATCATTTTCAAGACCTATTCTCTTTGCAAGTCCTCCAACTCTTCCAGCAACTGATCTGTGGATACCTTTTATGATATCTCTTTTATCAGTCGCTTTAGCAAGTTGAGATATAACTTCAGACTCAGCAAATACTGTGCAAGTAGAACTTATATTTACAGTCTTAGTTGATTCTGCAGACAATTTTTCCAAATCGCTTACTTTAACTTCCAGAACTTTAGCCATAACATCAAGGAATCTTCCTGTTCCGGCAGCACATTTATCATTCATTACAAAGTTGTTTAATATTCCATTTGCACCTATTTTTAAGATTTTTACGTCTTGTCCTCCAATATCTATTACTGTACGGACATTTGGAAATAAATAATGAGCCCCTTTGGCATGACAGCTTAACTCACTCATTTGATAATCAGCTAAATCAAGTAAAGAGTTACGCCCATATCCTGTTGCTAAAATACACGCCATATCCTCTTTTTTCATTCCGCTTTTAGTCAAAATCTCTTCTATTACTCTGCCTGGTCCGCTTGTCCCTGCTCCAACATCAATCAATGCTTTGCAGACTATTTCTTTTCCGTCTTTCATAATCACACTTTTTGATGCAGTAGAACCGATATCGATTCCCATTGTATAAATGCTCATTCTTACCTCCAAAATTTATATCTCTTTTGTTTCTATAATAATCTTAAATAAATTATATCTTATTTAAACATATTTAAAAATGCTGTTATTATTGCCGCATTTGTGAAGTTGCTTAATAGTCCTCCAATTACTGGAACTACGAAGAAAGCTATTTTTGAATATGCGTATTTATCACACACACTCTTCATTGTTGCCATAGATACAGGAACTGCTCCCATTCCAAATCCTGTGTGTCCTACTGCCATTACAGCTGCGTCGTAGTCTTTTCCTAATGCTCTGAATGTTATTTGAGTACAGAATACATAAGCTAGAACTACTTGAGCTAAAAGTAGTATGATCATTGGAATTGCAAGATCTGCAAGCTGCCAAAGTTTCATACTCATTATTGACATAGTAACGAACATAGCAAGAGAGATTTCACCAACTATATCCATTGAATCATAAAGAGCTTCATCAGCGTGTCCTGTTGCATCAAAACCAAGTCTTATAATAAGTCCTCCAAGCATACATAATACATGGATTGGAAGAGTTATATTAGGAAGAAGGTTTTTAAGTATTATAAATAATACAGATCCGATTCCTGTTGCGATAAACATAAGACATACTGCATTAAGTGATCTTTCTTTATCAACAAAGAATTTTTCTGCTGCTGCTGTTCCAAGATCAGCAGAATCAGATTTGTCATATTTTAAGTGATATTTTTGAACCAGTCTGTTACCAGTAGGTCCTCCAATGATACATCCTGCAATTAGTCCAAATGTTGCTGCTGCTATTGCTACTTCTGTTGCTCCTACAGCTCCGAATGATTCAGCTACAGGTGCGAATGAAGCTGCATTTCCATGTCCCCCTGTCATTGGTATAGAACCAGTCATAAGTGCGATTAGTGGATTAACCCCTAATACTTTTCCTAAAGCTACTGCTACAACATTTTGAAGTGCTGCCAGTACAGCTGCCAGTACAGCAAATATAGCAACAAGTTTTCCACCTTTTTTCAATAATGCAAGTCCTGCAGAAGTTCCACTAGCTGCAAAGAATACACAGTAGAATAACTGGTTAGTAACTTTAATATCAAATTTTATTTCCATTATATTAAGTTTGTATAGTATACAAGTTAATATAGCGAATAATAACCCTCCAACAACTGCAGATGGAATACAATACTTTTTAAGAATTGGGAATTTATTTCTCATAAATTTTCCAAAATAAATTAACAGTACAGTAACAAGCAGTGATTGAAACACATCCAATTTTAAAGCAAACATAAGTCCCCCTTCAGTGATGTATCATTGGTCGGGATTTTTTCAGCCCGACCAATAACACTTAATACAGTTTAAATTTCCATTTTTATGATAACATATTTCTTAATAGATTTTTATCTATTTTTTATTTTTTTAAAGTTGCAAACTCTCTGATTGCTCTAGGAGTAAGCATTTGATGGAATGCACAAATAGATTTTGGATTTTGGTAAGCTGATTCAACGAAAGCTTCCATATAGTTACGGATACTTGTTAAATCTACTATTTCATCTACCATTCCTTTTTCAGCACAGAACTTAGGTCTAGACTTAGTAGTAAAGTCTTCGATCATTTGGTTCATCTTATCTATTGTAGGTTGTAAATCTTTTCCAGCTTTTTTATCTTTTGCAAGTGTTCTAGAGTACATTGCTGATGCAGCAGTTTCTCCAGGCATTACATATATTTCAGTTGCTGCAGTTCCGATTGAGAATGCATTAGTGTTGTTTCCTTGTGGTCCTCCTAATACATAGTGAGCTGCTGCAGATCCTTTTCTTAAAATTACTTCTAATTGAGGAACTTTAGAGTTTTCAATAGAATAGATTAGAGATTGTCCTAATCCTAGTAATTCAGCTTTTTCTGCGTCATCTCCTACATCGATACCTGTTGTATCTTGTAACCAGATGATAGGAAGTTTATCTCTTCCGCACATAGTTACGAATTCACTCATTTTAATTAGACCTTGACGGTATAATTTTCCTCCGATTCCTATTGCATTTTCTTTGTATTCAGGATATTTCATTAAGAATCCTTGAACATTTCCTATAACTCCAACAAGAAGTCCGTTTACTTTAGCGATACCTGTTACAATTTCTGGTCCGTAACCTTTTCTGTATTCAGCAAATTCACTTCCGTCAAATAAACGACCGATTACTTCATAGATATCATAAGTTTTCTTTTGGTTCATAGGGATTATAGAATATAGATCCTCTCCTGGAAGAGCTGGTTTTACAGCATCTGCAACACGGAAGAAATCAATGTTGTAAGCTGGAAGCATATCTATATATTTTTTAATTCCTTCTATTACACCTAATTCTTCAGCATAAACTTCTCTGAAGAATCCAGTTTCGTTAAAGTGGATTGATACTGATCCTGGAGGGTTTTGTTTTCCTGATTTTTCAACCATTTCAGCAATTTGTTCTGCACCTTCCATATCAATAAATCCTTTAGGATTCATTCCTCCAAGAATTCCTGCTCCTCCTACTGCCATGTTAGCTTTTTGATGAGCTATTAGGATAGTAGGGCTGATGCTGTGGTATCCTCCACCAGCTGGGTTAGTTCCGTAGATTCCTACGATTACTGGAATTCCTAATTGTTGTAATTCAGCATTTCTGAAGAATGGAGTTCCTCCACCACGACGGTTAGGATAAACTTTCTCTTGTTCAGGGAAATCTACTCCACTACATTGTAATACATATACTAAAGGTATATTTAAACATTTAGCTGTATCAGAAGCTCTTAATAGGTTTTCAGCTTGTCCTGCAACCCATGCTCCTGCTTTCTTTTTGTTGTCTGATGCAACTATAACAGCCCATTTCCCATTGATACGTCCAAGTCCTTTAACGATACTTGTTGATCCATTAGAATTTCCTTCAGGGTTGAATAAGCTGTTTAAAGGACACCAAGTTCCTTTATCCACTAAAGCATTTACACGTTGTAAAGCTGTCATTTGTCCAACTTTATTCATAGATTCGTCAGGACGACCTTCTGCTTGTATCTCTTTTATTAATTTTGTTAATTCCTCTTCAACTGCTTTTATACTTGCTTCATTTTCTGCATTTTTTGCAGTAAGCCCTTTACCTACTGTAGGCATATTTTGAAAATATTTAGGCATTGAATATTGACCCATTTTTTTCCTCCTGAATTTTTTATTGGCAATGCTTAAAATCTTAGTTTAAACAAGCACAAAGGGATTACTAGAACCCCGCTTTGTGCTTGTTCTGGTTATTTCAAATAAATATTATTTCTTTTCCTCAACAGGAACTTTAATGAAAGCTTGTCCAGGGTCGATCTCTTCACGGATCATACGAATTACTTCTGGATCTGGAGCTTCTAAAAGAACTGCTCTTGATACATCAATATCAAATCCTGTATTTTCTAATACATCTTCTGGAGATGAAGTTGGATAGTATCCAGCTAGATACATACGTTTAGTTTCTTCATCAAATTTTAAAATTCCTCTGTCTGTAACTACCATTATTGGTCCTCTGTTTCCAGGAAGTCCAGCTCTTTCTCTTCCCCCTGGTCCATCCATCCATCCTGGACTTGTAATGTAGTCAACTTTATCTATGAAACGACGTTTTTCATGTTGCATCATGATAATTGTATTTGAATATGTTGCTATTCCGTTTGCTCCTCCACTACCTGTGAAACGAGTTTTTGGATGATGATAATCTCCAATTGATGTAGAGTTTACGTTTCCATATGGATCTATTTGAGCTCCTCCGATGAAAGCTACTAATCTTTCAGAATCGTGTAACCATTCATTTGCTTCGAATCCTATGAAACGAACGTTTGGCCATTGAACTCCACAGTGAGCCATGAAACGGTTATCTCCAACACTACGAGGTACTTCTATAGGGTTACAGTCCATAAGACCACTTTCTACTATTATGTTACATTCAGGTGCGAATACTCTTTTTGCAACAGATGCTCCGATTAGAGGAAGACCTGTTCCTACGATAACTACCTGTCCATTTTTGATTTGTTTTGCAATTGTTACTGCTTGCATTTCTTTATTTGTATAATTAGTGTAATCAGCCATTCTTATTTCACTCCTTTTCCAACTTTTTTAGAAGCGTATCCTAATCCAGGAACTACTCTTAAATCTAATAAACGAGTTGCACCTAATTTATTTAGGTATTCCTCATGATTTGCTACACCGTAAACCCACTCATCTAAGAATTTATTGAAATCTTCTTGAGTTTTACTTACTACATCGTACATTCTGAAGAATGCATTGTCATAGTCATAGTATCCATAACATTGGCTAGGGTGTGCTCCGTATGGTGCGTGTACAACTGCGTCTACGCAGAAGCAAGGAATTGAGTTTTTAGTAGGATCTAAACGAATTTCTTCGTTGCTTACTAACTCTTCACAAGTAACTATACAGTGTTTTGCTGCAATAGCTATATCTACATCGTGGAATTCGTCCCCTATTATTGAACAAGTTCCATCTGGAGATGCTTTTTGAACGTGGATTATAGCCACATCAATTTTTGGAACTGGTACAGCTACTACTTTTTCTCCTGGGTTAAATGGATTGTCTACATATACAAATTTATCATCTGGTAATTTGTCTATTGTTTTACGAACTTCTTTGCTGATTCCCCATTTATTTACAAGGTCAGTTCCCATCATTAGACGAACTGGTAAATAAGGTAATCCTAAAGAAGCTGCATGAAGCATAAGCATGATTACATCTTGAGAGTAATCTTCCATATGAAGTTTACCTTTTTCATAATACTCTCTGAAACGTCTAGAAACATTTGTTACTCCAGAGTTGGCAGTGTAACAGTTAATATAAGCTTTTACCCTGTCGGCTCCTATCAGCATATCCCAATCTCCACCAGCAGGACCACCTTCTCCAACAAAGTCTTTAAGTCCTTGTCTTAAAATTTCATATACTAATGCGTAAGGTTTTCTGTTTGTTGTGAAACCTCCAATTACTATATGGTCCCCGCTTTTTACAAATTTTGAAACTGCTTCTGATAATGAACATACTTTACTCACAGTTAAAAACCTCCTCTGTCAATTATTTTGCTAACTTATTCATATTTTATGTTCGAAGTGTTATTTGAAAATTATCATAAAGAATCCTGCTGCAACTGCAGAACCTATAACTCCTGCTACGTTTGGTCCCATAGCATGCATTAATAGGAAGTTAGTTGGATTAGCTTTAGCTCCTTCAACCTGTGCAACACGAGCTGCCATTGGAACTGCAGAAACTCCTGCTGATCCTATTAATGGATTTATTTTTCCACCAGTTATTAAGCAAAGAAGTTTTCCTAAAAGAACTCCTCCAGCTGTTGAGAATGCAAACGCTGTAAGTCCCATTGCAACAATTGCAAGAGTTTGAGTTCTTAAGAATATTGTTCCGTTTGCTGTTGCTCCAACTGATAATCCTAAAAGAATTGTAACTATATTACATAGTGCATTTTGAGCTGTATCAGAAAGACGAGCTACAACTCCTGATTCTCTCATTATATTTCCATACATCAGCATACCGATTAATGGCGCTACTGAAGGAAGAAGTAATGAACAGAATAATGTAACGATTATTGGGAAAGCTATTTTTTCAGCTTTACTTATTTTTCTAAGTTGTCCCATTTTAATTTTTCTTTCTTTTTCTGTTGTTAAAAGTCTCATGATAGGAGGCTGAATCAACGGAATAAGAGCCATATAAGAGTAAGCTGCAACTGCAATTGGTGCAACTAATTGAGGTGCAAGGTTATTAGCTATATAAATAGCTGTAGGTCCATCTGCTCCTCCGATGATACCGATTGCTGCTGCCTCACCAGGAGTAAATAATCCTGTAGCATTAGCAAGCATAAATGCTATATAAATACCGAACTGAGCTGCTGCTCCTAAAAGTAAACTTATTGGGTTAGCAATTAATGGACCGAAGTCTGTCATTGCTCCAACACACATAAATATTAAACAAGGGAATAAGCTACTTTTTACCCCTTTGTATATTATTTGTAAAATTCCTGATGAATACCATGGCTCAGCTTCTTTCATTAAGTTAGCCATAGGTAAGTTAGCAAGGAACATACCAAAAGCTATTGGTAATAATAATAATGGTTCAAATTTTTTTACTATTGCTAGATATACCAGCACACATGATACTAATATCATTACTGCTTCTTGCCAAGTCAGTGCAACAAACCCAGATTCAAGCAGTAACCCTTGTAATACTGAAAAGAAATTCATTTTCTCCCTCCCTATTTAAGGACAACTAAAGCCGCGTCTGTGTCTACTGCATCGCCTTTTTTAATTAAAATTGATTCAACAGTTCCGTCGCATCCTGCAACAACTTCTGTTTCCATTTTCATTGCTTCAAGCACAACAACTACTTGTCCAAGTTTAACTGTATCTCCAACGTTTACTTTAACATCTAAAACTGTTCCTGGAAGTGGGCTCACTACTGTTTCTCCATTTCCACTTGCTGCTGGGGCTGCAGGAGCTGGAGCTGCTGGTGTTGGTGCTGGAGCCACTGGAGCTGCTGCAGGAGCTGGGGCTGCTTTTTCTACTGGAGCTGCTACAACAGGTTTAGCTGGAGCTGTAACTCCTGAAGCAATTTCTGCTGCTGTTAATGGTCTGTACTCTTCTACTCTTTCAATTTCCACTTCATATCTTTTTCCGTTTAAAGTTGCTACATATTTCATAATTTATAATCCCTTCCTTTTTTTAATTTTTTATTTTTTTAATTAATTAAATTATTTAACTTCTTTTATCGAAGTAATTCTGTAATTACCCTTCAGAGATCTCATCTCTTCATGTATTGCTGAAACTAAAACTGCATATTCTTCGTCATTGTTGACTTCAGGAGCTTTTTTAACTTCAGCTTTTGCAGGTACTTCTTTTGGAATTATTGCTTCAAAGACTTTTGAGAAAATCAAAATCAATATAGCAAGTATGACCAAAGCCATGAAAACTATAGATAGTCCCAGAGCAGAAATTATAAGCGATTCTCCTATACTCATCACATTACTAGTGAACATTTTAAACACCCCCTTAAAATTTATATTCCGTATTGTGAAACGCATTCCGTTTTTATATTTGAATTATATTACGGAAATTTCTTTTAGTCAACATCTTTTTTTCTTTCTTTCCAAACTTTTTATACTCATACTGTATTATAACAAAACACAATAAAGCTATTTTAATTAGAAAAATTTATTTGAAAGGTTGACAATACGTCAGCTTATGACCCAATACCTTTTCTTTTTTATCTTCTAAACTGAAAAACATCCCAAAGAATTAGACAGCTCTTTAGCATATTTTTTTATTATGCTCTTTAACTCTTCAAATTTTTCATCACTGTCTATTTTCATTTCAGGAACAACAATTCCAACTGATGCTACAACTTTTCCTGAAGCATCAAATACAGGTGCTCCTATACCCTTTGTTCCTTTTAAATAATCTCCTGAAGAAAGAGATACACCTTCCTCTCTTGTTTTTCTAAGAGATTCAAGAAGAGATTCCTTGTCTACCTTTGGAAAACATTTAGGAGATGGTAAAACTTCTTCTATATATTTATCAATAAACTCTTTGCTCTGATAAGCAAGAAGAGCTTTTCTTACCGCTCCACAATGAAGATACATCTCATAACCAAACTCTTCTACTATTTTTAATGTGCTTGGCCCGTCAACTCTGTCAAGAACAACCCCTTTGTTTCCAACAGGTACAATTAAAAAACTGTCCTCTTTTGTTTCTATGGCTATTTTCTTTATTATTGAATAAGCTGTATTTCTCAGATGCAGCCTTTTTGATGCTCCTATTCCCAAAGGTATAAGAGCAGGTCCAAGCTGATAATCATGAGATTTTTCATCTTGTACTACATACTTTGTCGAACACAGTGTTTGCAGAATTCTATGCACTGTACTTGGCGGTAAGTTCAACTTTTCTGATAATTGAGCTATTGAATAACTTTCTTCTGTTCCGTTAAGAACTTCCAATAGTTCCATAGCTCTTAATAAACTCTGAACCATAATTCCTCCATCTTACATATATTTTTACCGTGATATTAGTAAAAAATCTCCGGTATCGCTCTGCGTTTAAACTGTTCTTCCAACTCATGCTGATGATATAAATATCCTTCATCATCATAGTATTTAGCTTGTTTAGGACATCTTTTTACACAGGCACAGCATTTAATACATATTCCTATCATTTTAGAAGGATCGTCATGATCTATTGATCCCATAGGACATATCTCTGCACATAGTTTGCAGTCATCACATAATTCTTTTTTTGTTTTTGGCACAACTTTTCTTATATCTACAAAAACACCTTTTGAATCTCTCGGCTTATAATAATAACGATAAGGTGTTTCCCCTTTTACTTCAATTAATTTGTCAGGATCAAAATCTTTTCCTGTTATTTTTTCAAAAATTCTACAAGCAAAATCATCTGCTATTGCAAAATCATCTTTATCAGGTCTTCCCTGAGCAAGAATTTTAGAAAAAGAATGTTCTCCTATAAATGCTCCTGCTGCTATAGGTTTAAGCCCATCTTTAGCAAGAATATCTCTTAACTCTATAAGAGCATCATCATAGTTTCTGTTTCCATATAATACTATAGGCACTGCTAATGCTCCATTTCCTTTTATTGTGTCTAAATATTTTAAAAGTACATTCGGAACTCTTCCTGCTATTACAGGAACTCCAAAAACTACTAAATCTTCATTTGTGAAAACTTTTTCAAACTTTCTATTTTCCAGAATACTGAAGTCAAACTCTTCTTTTGGAAGGTTAAGCATTTGGACAAGCTTATCAGCAATATGATTTACCATTTTTTTAGTTGTTCCTGTTCCGCTGAAATAAACTGCATGAACTTTTTTCATCTTTCTTCCACCCCTTATACTCTATAATCTCCAATGTATTCCATATTATGAAACACATTCCATTTATATAAATTGTATTACAGAAACAACCATTAGTCAACCTTTCTTTTAATATTTTTCTTACCAATACAAATCATATCGTCTTTTAAAAAAACACTATTTTACTTTTTTATATACAAAAAGGTGTTCTGCTTTTCAGTAGAACACCTTCAGTATAAATTATATTATATTTTATTTAATTTTACATTATACAAAAATACTTGCAAATGTTTGGATTATTACTGCGTTAAAGAAGTCTATAAATAGAGATCCTACAAGCGGAATAACGAAGAACGCTTTTACTGAGAATCCATTTACAGATGTGAAAGCTTCCATGTTTGCAATTGCGTTAGGAGTAGCTCCCATTCCAAATCCACAGTGTCCAGTTGCCATAACAGCTGCATCGTAATCTCTTCCCATAATATTGAATGTTACGAAGTAAGCATAGAATGCCATAATAACTGTTTGAACTAATAGAATTGTTACTAATGGAATAGCAAGATCTGCTAATTGCCATAATTGCATTGTCATCATAGCCATTGCTAAGAATAGAGATAGACAGATATTTCCAACGATTTGAATTTCATCAATTGGAGTTTTTCCTTTTGCATCAACTATATTTCTCATTATAGCAGCAACAACCATTGGCATTAAGTATGCTGGAAGTGATAATCCTAAACTACTTTTAACGATAGGAGTTATACAAGAACCAATTCCCATAGCTATACCTATCATACATACAGCTTGGAACATTGATTTTTCTGTAACTGGAGCCACTTCTTCAACAGATTCATTCTTTTTAGCTTCTTCTCTAGTTCCATCAGTACATACTAGATTAAATCTGTCTTTTAATCTTTTAGCAATAGGTCCTCCGATTACACATCCTGAAACAAGTCCGTAAGTAGCTGATGCCACTGCAACAACTGTTGCTCCTGTAACACCAAGATCTTCTAAGTAAGGTCCAAATGCTCCTGCTGTTCCATGTCCACCTGTTAATGGAATAGATCCTGCAGCAAGTCCAATTCCTGCATTTAGTCCAAATACTTTAGCAAGTGCCACACCAACACTATTTTGAATTATAACAAGTATAATTGCAGCAAGTAAGAATAGAGCAACCCCGATTCCTCCTTTTTTAAGAAGAGCAAAACTTGCTAAGAATCCAACACTTGTAAAGAATACAACCATAAAGAAATCCTTAAGAACTGAGTCAAATGTAAAGCTGAATAATCCATTCATGTGTCCTATTGTTACTATTATAGAGAAAATTAATCCTCCGATAACAGGTGCAGGAATGAAGTATTTTTGGAATACATTAACCTTCATTTTTATCCAGTTACCAAATAATAAAAGGATAATTGCAAGTCCCAAAGTTTGATACATGTTAAAAGTAAAATTCATAATAAAACCCCCTCAATATAATTTTATAACCTCAAATTTACTTTTTTGTACTCTATTCTGTAAAAACTATACTAACCTTTTATTTCGTTTTTACATTTTCCTGTTTCAACATACTCTTTTATATTTTCAAAAGTAGTTTCGATCATATTAAGAGCTGCTTCATCTGTATAAGATCCAACATGTGGAGTGATTAATACTTTTGGATACATTTGAACTAATTTTTCAAATGCAGGATCTGCAAGAGGCTTATCTCCAAAATCTTTGAAGAATATAGAAACTTCATTGTCTAAAGTATCTATTCCTGCTCCATAAACTTTTCCACTTTCAAGAGCTTCAACTAAAGCTTCTGTGTCTACAAGTTCTCCTCTTCCTGTATTAATAAGGATTACATTATCTTTCATTTTAGCAAAAGCTTCTTTTGTTATTACTTTACCATTTTCTTTAATGTATGGAGCATGTAAAGTTATGATATCTGATTTAGCTAGAAGTTCATCCATAGATACTTGAGTAACTATATCATCCACACCTGTTTTAGGGAATAGGTCGTATCCAATTACATTTGCTCCAAGTCCTTTGAAAAGCCTTGCAGCTGTCATACCGATTCTTCCAAGTCCTACAACTCCAACTGTACAGTTTCTAACTTCTCTAGAGAACATTTGTTTGTCAACTATAAAGTTTCTAGATTTAGTTTTATTTGCTGTATAAGCAACATTTCTTAATAAAGTCATTGCAAGAGAAAGAGCAAGTTCTGCAATTGCATTTGGAGAATAGAATGGAACATAAGCTGTTTTCATTCCTAACTCTTTTGCATATGGAACATCAATATGGTTAACTCCAACTGTTCTAGTCATTACATATTTAACTCCCATTTCTTTGTAAATATCAAGTCTTTCTTTTGTAGCAAAACAGTTTCCTCTTAAAACTACAACTTCATTTCCTTCAGCTTTTCTAGTAGTAACTTCGTCTGTTAAGTACTCTGGAATTAAAGTCATGTCATAACCAAATTTTTTATTCACTTCCTCGAATATAGGTTTTTCAACATCACGAACTCCATAAAATATTACTTTCATTATAAAACCTCCTGATCTATTTTAAAAACTCCATCATCCATTTAATCCATTTATATCACATAAATGTTTATTATGTCAATATACTAGACAGTATTTTTTTATTCCGCTCACTTAGTTATACAATAAATACACCATTATTATTTTTATTTTTCCCCCTTTTTTAATACAATTTTTATGAAATCCGCCCTTTTATTCCATGAACAACCCATATATTTTATATATTTAATTTATCCAAAAAATTCATTTAATGTAATTGACTACCAATATCAAAAAATATATAATTCAAATATAAAATGTATTTTTATTTTCTACACAATATAATTACATCAAAACTATTTATATTTATTTGGTACAATATTAAGGAGGATTTTATTATGTCAAAAGAAACTTTAAACCCACTATTAGCTGCACAAGCAAAAGTTAAAGAAGCATGTGACGCTCTAGGAACAGATCCAGCAGTATACGAATTATTAAAAGAACCTCAAAGAATTATCGAAATTTCTATTCCAGTTAAAATGGACGACGGTTCTATAAAAACTTTCAAAGGATACAGATCAGCTCACAATGATGCTGTAGGACCTTACAAAGGAGGAATTCGTTTCCACCAAAACGTTAATGCTGACGAAGTTAAAGCTCTTTCTATTTGGATGAGTATAAAATGTCAAGTAACTGGAATCCCTTACGGTGGAGGTAAAGGAGGAATAACTGTTGACCCTTCTGAATTATCACAAAGAGAATTAGAACAACTTTCAAGAGGTTGGGTAAGAGGAATGTACAAATACTTAGGTGAAAAAGTTGACGTTCCTGCACCAGATGTAAATACAAACGGACAAATCATGGCATGGATGCAAGATGAATACAACAAATTAACTGGAGAACAAACAATTGGAGTATTCACTGGTAAACCATTAACTTATGGAGGATCTCAAGGAAGAAACGAAGCAACTGGATTTGGTGTTGCTGTAACTATGAGAGAAACTTGTAGAGCTATGGGAACTGATCTTTCTAAAGAAACTGTAGCAGTTCAAGGATTTGGAAATGTTGGAAAATATACAGTTAAAAATATAATGAAATTAGGAGGAAAAGTTGTAGCAGTTGCTGAGTTTGACAAATCTGTTGGTGCTTATGCAATGTACAAACCTGAAGGATTCACTTTTGCTGAATTAGAAGATGCAAAAATGAAAGACGGAAACTTATTCTCTGTTCCAGGAGCAAAACAAATAACTATGGATGAATTCTGGGCTTTAGACGTTTATGCTATCGCTCCATGTGCTCTTGAAAACGCAATCAAAAACCACGAAGCTGAATTAATAAAAGCTAAATTAATATGTGAAGGAGCTAACGGACCTACTACTCCTGAAGCTGACGAAATCCTTTACAAAAAAGGAATCGTTGTTACTCCTGACGTTTTAACAAACGCTGGAGGAGTTACAGTATCTTACTTCGAATGGGTACAAAACCTATACGGATACTACTGGACTGAAAAAGAAGTTGAAGAAAAAGAAGAGAGAGCTATGGTTGACGCATTCTTACCAATCTGGGCTTTAAAAGAAGAAATGAATGTATCTTTCAGACAAGCTACTTACATGAAATCTATTAAGAGAATAGCTGAAGCTATGAAAGTTAGAGGATGGTACTAATCCTTATTAGATAACAATTAAAGGCACTCCTTAGGGAGTGCCTTTTTTATATATTTCATATTTATTTTTTTTAAGGTTTGAGTAAAGGTGATATTTTTGCTATAATATTTCTAATACATTGGATAGGAGTTATTAATTATGAAAATTGTAATTGTAGGAGCCGGAAAGATAGGGGAGATTCTTTGCAGAGATCTTTCCACTGAAGGAAACGATATTACCCTGATAGAGCAAGACCCTAAAATACTGGACAGAATTCTTGCTGTATCAGATATTATGGGAATAGTAGGAAACGGGGCAAACCGTGAAGTTCTTGGAGATGCCGGAGTACATGATGCAGATATTTTTATTGCAGTAACTACAAATGATGAAATCAATCTTATCTCTTCTGTTATGGCTAAAAAAATGGGGGCAAAATATACTATTGCCAGAGTAAGAAATCCTGAATATTCTGAGCAGATGGAGTTTATGAGAGAATCTCTAGGAATAGATATTGTTCTTAATCCTGAAGCTGAAGCAGCAGAATTTATTCGTAAAAACCTTGAATATCCCACTGCCTTAAATGTTGAAAGTTTTGCCGATAATAAAGTAAATCTTGTGGAGATTATGATAGAAGAAGGATCTTTCCTTGATAATCTGAAACTTATTGATTTTAAACAAAAGTATTTTAACAATCTGCTTGTATGTATTGTTCAAAGAGGACAGGATATCTTCGTTCCAACAGGAAGTTTCATCTTAAAAACTGGAGATATAATATATGTAACAGGAAAGCATACTGAACTTAGAGAATTTTACAGATCTTTAGGAAGATGTGATGAACGTATAAAATCAGCATTTATTATAGGAGGAGGAAGAATTACTCACTATCTTGCAGAAATTTTACTCAAAAAGAAAATGAAGCTTAAAATAGTAGAAATAAATGATGAAAAAGCAAGGGAATTGAGTGAAGCTTATGAAGATGCTGAAATCATTGTAGGAAACGGTATGGATATGGAGCTTTTGGAAGAGGAAAATTTCAACCAATATGATGCTTGTATATCTCTTACTGGTATAGATGAAGAAAATATTATCATCTCTATGTTTGCTGATAAAATAGGTGTTAAAAAAACTATTACAAAAATAAACAACACCTCTCTTCTGAATGTACTTGGTTCAGGGGGACTTCAATCTATACTTACACCTAAAAAAATAATTGCAGACTACATTATAAAAATAGTCAGATCCCTTGTAGGATCTCAGGGGGAAAACAGCATACAAAATCTTTACAGACTTGCTGATAACAGAGTAGAGGCTATTGAATTTTCTGTAAGAGAATTCAGCCAAGTAGTAGGTATCCCTCTTAAAGATCTTCACATGAAAAAAGGTGTTCTTATACTTTATATTTTAAGAAATAATACTCTTATTATGCCAGGAGGAAAAGATACTATCCTGCCTAATGACAGAGTTATTATAATTACCACTCAGCAATATTTAGATGATATTGATAAAATTATAAATTTTGATTTTTTTAACGGAGAAAAAATATGAATACAAAAATGATAAGATATGTTACAGGATATATCTTAAAATTAGAGGCAACCTTTTTAATTCCGCCTCTTTTTATAAGTTTTTACTATCATGAAAGTGCTTTGATGCACAAATCTTATCTTGCTTCTATGGTTCTTTTGGGAGTGTGTGGATTTCTTCTTTCAAGGAAAATTCCTGAAAATCAAAAAATGTATGCTAAAGAGGGACTGTTTATAGTTTCTGTTTCTTGGATACTTCTTTCATTCTTTGGAGCTTTGCCCTTTGTTTTTTCAGGGTATATCCCTTCTATAATAGATGCATTTTTTGAAACCGTAAGTGGATTTACAACTACAGGGGCAAGTATCCTTACAAATGTAGAAGCTCTTCCAGCCTCTCTGCTTTTTTGGAGAAGTTTTACTCACCTTGTGGGAGGAATGGGAGTTCTGGTTTTAGCCCTTGCTATTTTACCAAAAAACAGCAATCAAGCACTGCATCTTATGAAAGCAGAAGTTCCAGGTCCTACTTTTGGAAAGTTTGTTGCTAAGATGAGTTATAATTCAAGAATATTATACATCATTTATATTATGATGACAGCCCTTCTTACTGTAGCTCTCTTTCTTGAAGGAATGCCTTTCTTTGACTCTGTTCTTCATGCTTTTGGAACTGCCGGAACAGGAGGATTTGGAATTAAAAATAACAGTATAGCTTTTTATAACAGTGCTGTTATTGATTATACTATTGGTATTGGTATGCTTATGTTCAGTTTGAACTTTAATCTTTATTATATTCTTCTTATTGGAAATATAAAACAATTTTTTAAAAGCGAAGAGATGAAATGGTTTTTAGCAATAGTTTTTATTTCTATTACACTTATATGTATTAATATTTCATATATGTATAATGATATTTTCCGTATGATAAGAGATGTATTTTTCACTGTATCCTCTATAGTGTCAACTACAGGATACTCTACCGCAGACTTTAATAAATGGCCGCTGTTTTCAAAAGTAATACTTCTGTTTCTTATGTTTATGGGAGGATGTGCAGGTTCAACAGCAGGAGGACTTAAAGTATCGAGAAGTGTTATTTTTATAAAATCAGCTATAAGAGAATTTAAAAAACTTGGAAATATAAACAGAATTGTCAGTCTTAAAATGGAAGGAAAACCTGTTTCAAAAGATTTGATGGAAAGTATTTCAAGTTACCTTATTGTGTATATTGGTGTATTTGTATCAATACTTCTTGTCATATCATTTTCAGTGGAAGACTTAGACGCTGCCTTCAGTGCTGTTGCAGCAACATTTAATAATATTGGTCCAGGATTTGAAATTTTTGGTCCTACCTCAAATTATTCTTCATTAACACCACTTAATAAAATAGTTTTATCTTTCAGTATGCTTTTAGGAAGGCTTGAAATATTCCCAGTACTGATTTTATTCTCACCTAAAACTTATAAAATGGCAAAAAAATAACGGGCTTATAAACCCGTTATTTTTTATTATTAATATATTATTTTCTCCAAAGTCCCATTTTTTTAGCAGCTTCTGTAAGCTCTTCTCTAAATTGAGGATGAGCTATACTGATTAAAGCTTCTGCTCTTTCCCAACCAGATTTTCCTTTTAAGTTTACTTTTCCATATTCAGTTACAACATACTGAACATTTGATCTTGTATCTGTTACAATAGAACCTGTTTCAAGAGTAGGTCTTATTCTTGATTTTAATTGTCCATCTTTTGTTTTATAAGTTGATGATAAGCAGATAAATGTTTTTCCACCTTTAGATAAATATGCTCCAAGAACAAAGTCAAGTTGTCCTCCTGCACCACTTATAGGTTTTATTCCAGCACTTTCTGCATTAACTTGTCCATATAAGTCTATATCAACAGCGTTGTTGATAGAAACAAATTTATCAAGAGAAGATACAACTCTTACATCGTTTACATAGTCAACTGGTGCTGCCATAACTTCTGGATTGTTATTTAAATATTCATACATTTCTGCTCCTCCAGCAGCGAATGTAAATGTTTGTCTAAATCTGTCTATATTCTTTTTAGCCCCTGTAATTTTTCCTGCTTTTGCCATTTCAACGAAAGCATCAACATACATTTCAGAGTGAACACTTAAATCTTTTAAGTCTGATTTTGCAATAAGAGATCCAACTGCTGTAGGCATAGCTCCTATTCCAAGTTGTACACAACATCCGTCTGATAATTCTTCAACGATAAGTTCTGCAACTTTCATATCCACTTCTGATGGAGTAGGTCCAGGAAGAATTGCTATATCTGGATTTTCTCCTTCTATTATCATATCTACTTTTGAAATATGGATACCATTTTCCATTCCACCTAAACATACTGGCATTTTTTCGTTAACTTCAACTATTACAGTTTTTGCCATTTCACAAACAGCCATCATATGAGAAGGACTTACACCAAAGTTAAAAAATCCTTTTTCATCCATTGGAGTAGCTTGGAATACAGCAACATCCACTTTTGCTCCACCATCTCTGTAGTATCTAGGAAGTTCTGAATATCTTATTGGAGCATAAAAAGCAAAACCTCTTGCAGCAGCTTTTCTTTCAATTCCTGTCATATGCCATGAGTTCCATGTAAAGTGTTCCTCTGGTTTATCAATTTTAAATACTTCAGGCTCTTTTAAAAGAATTCCTCCTCTTAATTTTATATCAGTAAGTTCTGGCATTCTTTTTGCAAGAGCTTTATCAAAAGCATCAACAGTTGCAGCACACCAACCATAATCAACAAAATCTCCTGATTTAACTACTGCTGCTGCCTGTTCTGCAGAAACTAATTTGCTTTGATATTCTTTTTCAAAACTTGTCATTTTAATCATCACTCCCCTATTAAATTTTACAATTGTACTATTATTATTATAAAAGTATTATTTTTTTACAATCACAAAATATACACACACATTTTATCATATTTTTTCATCGTAATACAAGAGTTTTTTTCTAGTTTATTTTCAGCACCCTAAATAGTCAAAAAGTTCTTTAGTTACTTCATGTTTTAACTTTAATTCATACTCTACAAGAGGTTCTCCTTTTTTCCCTCTTATTTCCTTAGCATTCAAAACTTTTTCTACCTGTCCCAAATAATAAAAAGTTTCTCCAGCTTTTTTCTTGGCAAATGCTTCAAGGGTATAGATATTTTCTGCAATTTTTCCCTCAAGAGTAAGTTCTCCCTTTCTTGTAAGACATCTGTTGCTTTTTGAAAACCAAGGAAATCTTTGTCTGTCATAAAAACTGTTATTATAATTTGAAAAAGGATTACTGTCCTCCATAGTTATAAAAAGAATTACTTTTTTCAAATCTTCAAATATTGTGTAACCACTTACTTGATAGCCGTTATTGAAATCAAGATTTAAATACCAAAATGCCTCCTGTTTTGTATACTCTTTATATCTATGAACAGCCTCTCTTCCTTCCTGTTTATAATTTTTTTCACAATAAGCCAAATTATATTTTATCAAATCATCTATAAGCAACTTAAAATATCCATTTTCCACATAAGATTTTTTTATCTCATTCTTTAAAATATATCCATCATTTGATTTTTCAATTATAGGCTCGTAATCTCTTATTGTTGAAAGGCTGGTAAATATCTCTTGTGCTAAATGCTTAAATCCATTTTCAATATTTTCTCTCTGCTCAAATAAAGAATATTCCTTTTCCAAAATATTTTCAATATCTTTTGCAGAAACCTCTCTTCCTTTCAAAACTTCTTTTAATATTATCATCTCATGTACTCTTTTTGCAGGAGTAAAAAATCCTGAAAGAAATACAAGAGCCTGTTTTTCAATTTTTGAAAGTGTCCCCAAACTTTTTTTAGGTCTTAATATTTTTAAAATCTCATCATAATCTTTTTTAAATTTAAGAATCACACTTGGTTCAATCATATCCCTTGCAAAAAAATCATATAACATAGGGATTCTTCCAAGCTGTTTTTCCAAAAGATTAAAATCATGTTCAATATTTTTCTTAGTTGAAAAATTAGTTTTTCCTATACATTCAAATATTCTCTCCTGTACTATCTCCTCAAAAATAACAGAACTTTCTCCAGGAATCATATTTGTCCCATTCATAAGAAATCTTTTCATAAAATCTTTATCAAAGCTATTATTTTGAGATATTGCAGTTGGAATTAAAAAGTTTTTCTCGTAGTTTCCTATAAAATCCAAAATCACTACAAACTCTTTTCCCTCATGTTTTCTCAATCCTCTTCCAAGCTGCTGAACATATACTATTGCTGATTCTGTTGGTCTTAATAAAATCACTTGATTTACACAAGGAATATCTATCCCCTCGTTAAAAATATCCACTGTTATTATATACTCAAGCTCTCCCTGCTCTAATTTTTCAATAGTTTTTTCTCTTGTATTTTCTGTATCATCTCCCACGAGAGCTGCTGCCTTTATTCCTCTTTCAAGAAATTTTTCAGCTAAAATCTTAGCTTCCTCTGTTCTCGATACAAAAATAAGTCCATGAAGTTTTTCTCCACTCCAGCCGTAATATCTGCTTTTTTCAATAATATGTTCTACTCTTTCATCTATAACCAAATCTTTTATGGTTGTTTTTTCATCTATCTCTTTTCCTTCTATTAATATATCTGAAATTCCAAAATAATGAAAAGGACACAAAAGATTCTCTCTCAAAGCGTCATAAAGTCTTATTTCATAAACTATATTATGGTTAAAAAGCCCATATATATCAAAATCATCTGTTCTTTCAGGAGTTGCTGTCATTCCAAGAAGAAATTTTGGTTGAAAATAATTTATAAGATTTTGATAAGTTTTTGCTCCGCTGTGATGAACCTCATCAATTATTATATAATCAAAATAATCTTTTGGAAATTTTTCCAAATGTTCTTTTTTATTAAGAGTTTGTATCATAGCAAAAATAAAATCTGCACTGTTATCCCCTTCATTGTAAAGGGACATTCTTTTATTCCTTATTATACTTTCAAAAGTTTTCTTAGCCTTCTCTAGAATATTTTTTCTGTGAGCAATGAAAAGCATTCTCTTAGGTTTTGTATTTTTTACATCAAAACAACTCAGATAAGTTTTCCCTGTTCCTGTGGCACTGATAAGAAGTCCTCTGTCTGATATTTTTCTAAGTTCGTCAAGATTTTTAAGAGCTTCTCTCTGCATAAGATTAGGAGTTATCTTTTTTATTCCTGAAATATTTTCTTTTATCTCATATTTTTTCCTATATTCTTTTGTAAGATTATATATTTTTTCATAATTTTCTATCATCTCCCAATCTGCCTTTGGAAGTCTGTCAAAAACAGAATAAAAATTATTTAAAATATCTTTTGCTGTTTTTCCCTCTGTAAGAGAGTTTATTTTCAAATTCCATTCAAAATTTATAGTAAGAGCTGTTTGAGTAAGATTACTGCTCCCTATTATCATTGTCCAAATCTCTCCATGTCTGAAAAAATATCCCTTAGCATGAAATTTTTCTTTAGGAAGAATTTTTAGCTCAATATTTTTATATCCTAAAAGTCTTTTAAGAGCTTTTGGCTCTGTAAAATCAAGATAATCACCTGTAAGAATCTTTCCCTGTACACCTTTTTCTTCTAAAATTCTTAGTTGTTCCAGAATAAGAGCAATTCCTCCCTCTGTGATAAAGGCTACAGAGATAATAAACTCATCACAATTTTCTAATTCTTTTCTTAGAACAGAAATTATTTTTTCCTCGTTATTTGAAAGAAGTCTGTGCTGATATGTAAAATTTGACTCAAAATTTTTATCTATAAGACTTGTCCTTACGCTGTCTGTTAAAAGTGTTTCCACTATTTTCCTCCCATATTAAAATTTCGATTTCTTCAGTTGCTCAAAAATAATTTTGCTTCCTAAAACAATATCCTTTAATTCTATTTCTTCATCTTTATTATGGCTCACACCATCTCTGCATGGAATAAATACCATTCCTGTTGGGGTAATATCAGCAAATTTCATAGCATCATGTCCAGCCCCACTGTTCATTATTAATGATTTTATTCCTAAAGAATCTGCTGTTTCTTTCAGCTCATCTTTTAATTTTTCATCAAGTTTTACAGGAATATCCTTGGAAATTGAAACTAATCTATAAATAAGTCCTCTTTTTTCACATACTTCCTCAATATATTTTATTATTTTTTCATCAACCTTTTTTATGCTTTCTATCTCTATTCCTCTGATATCAATTCCCATTTTTACCTTTCCAGGGACAACATTAAAAGCATTGGGAGCATTTACAATATATCCCACTGTTCCCACAGTATTATGAACTGCCTCTTCATTTGCTGCTTTTTCAAGCTCTGTTATTATCTCTGCTGCTGCACACACGGCATCTTTTCTCATTCCCATTGGAGTAGCTCCAGAGTGATCCTGTTTTCCCTCAACAGTCAGCCAATACCTTGTTGCTGCTGCAATAGCCTTAACTATCCCTATTTTATTTTCAGTAGTTTCTAAAACTCTTCCCTGCTCTATATGCAGTTCAAAATATCCTAAAACTCCTTTTATTTTTTCACAATCAGGATTATGACCTCTTTGGATTAAAACATCATAAAGTGATACTCCTTCATGATTTTTTGCCTGTTTTGCCTTTTCTATATCAAGTTTTTTAGTGATAAGTGAACTCCCCACTGTCGCCATTCCAAAAGCACTGGATTCTTCACATCTGAAAGCTACAACTTTTACAGGTATATTAAGATTATTTTCTTTTATCCATTTTAAAATAAGAAGTCCTGAAAGAACTCCTGCAACACCATCATATCTTCCTCCGTTTATTACAGAATCAAGGTGTGAACCTATAAGATAATAATCTTCATAATTTTCTTGAAAAATATATGTATTTCCAACTTCATCTCCTGCATATTTAAATCCCAGCTCTCTTGCAAAGTTTCTCACAGCTCCATGCATTACATCTTCATTTCTTGTATATCCAAGTCTTGTTACTCCCCCTGTTTTATCTATTCCTATAGGATAAAATCTTTTAAACCAATCCTCTATTGTTTTTAAATCATCTGTTTTTAAATTGATATTTTCTGTATTCATTATATTCCCCCTATACCCTTAAACAGAATATTATTTTATAATTTACCTTTATTATATATTTTTACAGATTCTTTTCAAAGAATTTTTTATTTTATATATAAAAATCCCATAGAGTTTATCTATGGGATTCTAATCTATTTATTTTTCAAATATACTGTTTCCATTAGTAGAAATTACTTCTTTATACCAATCAAATGATTTTTTTTTACTTCTTTTATAAGTTCCGTTACCTTCATCATCTAAATCTACATAAATAAATCCATAACGCTTACTCATTTGACATGTAGACATACTGACCAAATCTATACATCCCCATGGGGTATATCCCATTACTTCGACTCCCTCTTCAATAGCATCAGCAATAGCTGTTATATGTTCTTTAAAATATTGGATACGGTAGTCATCTTGAATACTTCCATCTTCTTCTATAATATCATTATATCCTAATCCATTTTCTACTATGAATAATGGTTTTTCATATCTATCATATAATTCAATAAGAGATGTTGTTAATCCTATAGGATCTATTTGCCAATCCCATTCAGTTATATCTAAATATGGATTTTTAACACTACTGCTGATATTACCACTGACTCTTTCTTTTCCTTCTTCATTTATACTTGAAATTTTACTCATATAATAACTAAAAGATACATAATCTACTGTATATTTTTTTAATATTTCCTCATCATCTTTCTCAAATTTTATTTTTATATTTTTTCTTTTCCATTCATTCTTTATATGTTGAGGATAACTACCTCTTACTTGTACATCTGAATAAAAATGATTTTTTCTATTGTCTTTTAATGCTAATAGTACGTTTTGAGGATGACAATTCTCAGGATAAGATAATGTCTTAGTAATCATACATCCCATTTTGGCTTCCGGCATTATTTCGTGTAAATATTTTGTTGCCAAAGCACTAGCTATAAATTGATGATGTAAGGATTGGTATACTACTTCTTCAAATTTGTCTTCTGGAAATCTGTCTGGTACCATCCCTAAAGTTGTAAAAGGATGTCTAAACACACTATCTATTTCATTGAAGGTAAGCCAGTATTTTACCATTCCTTTATATCTATTAAAAACTGTTTTGCAGAATTTTAAAAATAAATCTATTACTTCACGCTGATACCAACCTTGATAATTATTGCTTATGTATAAAGGCATTTCATAATGATGAAGTGTTACTAAAGGTTCTATTCCTCTTTTTTTCATTTCTCCAAATAGATTTTCATAGAATTTTAATCCTGCTTCATTTGGTTCTTCTTCAATTCCTTTTGGATATATTCTTGTCCATTGTATTGAAACCCTTAAAGTTTTAAACCCCATCTCTTGAAATAAATCTAAATCTTCTTTATAGTGATGATAAAAATCAATTCCATGTCTTTTAGGGTATTCTATTGTATCATTAGTAGTCATTGCTATTTCTATATCTTCACTTGTTATCCCGTGAAGTGCTTTATAATTTTTTTTATCTACATTTTTCTTTAATTTTGTACATTCGGCAATGGACATACCTTTTCCATCAATATTCCAAGCTCCTTCACATTGATTAGCTGCTGTAGCTCCTCCCCACAAAAAATTTTCTGGAAAAATATTTTTTCTCATTAAAATTACCCCCTAATTTTCAATACATCCGTATTATTTGTTACTTCACCTAACTGTATTGTTTCTACATCAGAATAATCCTCTGTATTAGATATTATCATTATTGTTGTTGGTTCATATCCTGCTTTTATTATTTTATCTAAGTCAAACTCCACTAAAATATCTCCAGTTTTTACTTTCTGACCATCTTCAACTTTCTTTATAAAGCCATCTCCCTTCATTTCAACCGTATTTATACCTATATGCATCAAAACTTCTGTTCCTTCTTCTGTTATCATTCCTACAGCATGTCCTGTTACAAATACTGTTGAAATCTCTCCATCAGCAGGAGCATACAATATTCCTTTTTTAGGTATAATTCCTAAACCTTTTCCCATAGCTTCTGATGAAAAAGCTTCATCATTTACAGTAGCTAGATTTATTGCTTCCCCCTCTATACAAGATTTTAACTTAATTTCTTCATTTTCCTTCGATTTTATTTTTTCATCTTTTTTATCAGCAGTTTCTTCATTGTTATCTTCATCTATTCCTAGAATAAAAGTTATCACAGCAGTTATTACAAAAGCTAAACTTATTCCAATAACATAATAAATAAATGTTTCTCCTAAAAAAGCTGGTAAAGTAGTTAAAGCAGGAAATACATAAACTATAGCTTTAGTATGCATCATACCCATAAATCCTCCAGCTACTGCTCCTCCTATTATTTGAGCAATAAATGGTTTTCTATACTTTAAAGAAATACCATATACTATTGGTTCTGTAACTCCACCTAATAAAGCTGGAATTGTAGCTGAAAATGCATAAGCTTTGTTTTCTTTATTCTTAGCCTTTAAAAATACACCAAAAGCTGCACCTGCACTGGCAAATGTTGCTGCTGCTACCATTGGACGAATAACATCATATCCATATGTAGAAATATTATTAATCATAATTGGCACTACTCCCCATTGTACACCAAGCATTACAAGAAAAGTCCATCCAGCACCTATTACTGCTCCTGTTAAAAGACCATTTTTTATACTTAAAAAATTCACTATATTTCCAACTGCATCTGCAAGATATACTCCTATAGGACCTATTACAATAATAGTAAGAGGAACCATTATAAGTAATGCTACAAATGAAAGAGCAAATAACTCTATATTTTTAGGAATAAACTTTTTCAATATTTTTTCTAATTTTGAATAAACTAAAACTGCAACAATTGCTGGAACTAAACTTCCTGCATATCCCATTAAAACTACAGGTATTCCTAAAAATGAAGTAATATCTCCTGGCTTTGTCATAAGTTTTGTAAAATTAGGTTCCATTAAAGTAGCCACTATTGCAAGAGCTATATATGGATTACATTTAAATGCTTTAGCTGAAGAATAAGCTAAAAATAAAGGTAAAAAGTAAAATACACTATTACCTGCTGCAGATAATATCTTATAAGTACTTCCACTTGTATCCAATATTCCTAATGTTGTTGTAAGAATTACAAGTAATGCTTTTATCATTCCAGCTCCAGCTAATGCAATAACAATAGGATTTAGTATAGCAGACATCATATTTAAAGTTCTAGTTATTATATTTCCACTTTTTTTCTCTTCTTTTTCTTCTGTTTTTCCTGATATCAAAGATAAGCTTTGAATAGTTTCAAATACATCTTCAACTATATTTCCTACAACTACTTGAAACTGCCCATTTCCTTTTACTATTGACAGTACACCTTTTAAATTTTTTAATTTATTTTCATCTGCCTTTGTTTCATCTTTTAATCTAAATCTTAATCTTGTTACACAATGAGTTAAATTTATTATATTTTCCTTACCTCCGACAAGAAAAATAATTTCTTTTGCAAATTCATCATAATTCTTTTTCGCCATATTACCCTCCATAACATTTTTGTCTTATGTTCTTATCATAGCATATTTTTTTTATCAAGTTTAAAAGTTCGCTTTTTGGAAACTATATATTTTTTTCATATATTTATAATATAAAAAATGCATTATTTTTAATAAAAATAATGCATTCTCATATTTATTTTTTTAAATTACGGTATATATTTACTATTTTGTCATTTAACAAAGGATATAAAATTGAATGGCTTTGAATTTCTGAAGTATGATGAAAAACAATGCAATTATCCACTGAAGGATCATTTTTCATTTCTTCATTTCCTGTAATTAAAACTATTTTTGCTTTTATTTTTGAATAATCTTTCTTTTCCTGAAATTCAGAAAGTTGATATTTTTTTAAGTAGCTTCCTGAATTTGAATATATAACAATTAAAGTTTTTTCGTCAGCTCTTCTTATAAAAGTATCTTGTTTTATATCATCAAGATTAGTTATTATAAATTTTCCATTATAAGCTAATTTCATTTGTAAATCCATAGCTCCTATTTCTGAAAATAATAAACCAAAAGCTGCAACTTTTTCATATTTCAATAAATCTTGTGCAAATTCCTCTATTTTTTCTAAATTATCTTTTTCATTTAATGATTTTATATCATTTTGAATACATTCTAAATAAGAAGAATATCCATATTTTTCTATATACTCAGCTATATTTTGATTATAATTTAAATTAAAACCATATCTATTCTCTTTGAATAAAGCCGAAGCTTTGAAATCAGCATAATCTTCAAAATTTAATATTCTTATAAATTTTGAAATTGTTGACTTAGATACATTACATAAATCAGCTACTTCACCTATGGAAAGTTTATACAATGAGAAAAAATTCATTAATAATGTCATAGCTATATGGTAATTCGTAGAATACAAATCATTATCATTTAACATAATTAAAAGTCTATTTAATAAATTTCCCATATTCACCTCCTAATAAAAAAAGACAAAGAAATTATTTCATCTTTGTCTTTATTTACATTGCTTATTAAAAACAGTTAATTATAAAGCTGCTTTTGCAGTTTCTGCTAATTTAGCAAATCCTTCTGCATTGTTTAGAGCCATATCAGCAAGAACTTTTCTGTCTAATACGATTCCAGCTCTTTTTAATCCGTTCATTAATGTAGAGTAAGTTAATCCGTTGATTCTTGCTCCTGCATTAATTCTTATGATCCATAATTGTCTCATTTTTCTTTTTCTAACTTTTCTATCTCTTGTAGAATAAGCTGCAGCTCTCATTGTAGCTTGTTTAGCTTGTTTTATAACGTCACCAGAAGCTCCTCTGAATCCTTTAGCCGCTTTTAAAACTTTTTTATGTTTTCTTCTTCTTACTATACCAGTTTTAACTCTCATTACATCCTCCTAAATATATTCTCGAAAATTCGGTTATTATCTTCCTACTCCGTATGGTAATAATGCAACCATATCTTTTTTATGAATATCTAAAACAACAAAGTCTTTCTTTAATCTATTTTTTCTTTTTCTTGTTTTTTTAGTTAAAATATGGCTTGTTCCTGAATGTTTTACAACATATTTTCCTGTTCCTGTTACTTTTACTCTTTTCGCAGTCCCTCTGTGAGTTTTCATTTTTGGCATTGTGTGTTCCTCCTCTCAATCTATAAAACTATTTTTTTGCCGATAACATTAAGTATTTTTGACTTTCTTTATATCTTTTCTCTACTTCAGCTACACCTTCAAGTTTTTCAGCTACTTGATCTAGAAGTTCGATTCCCATATCTTGATAGCTTCTTTCTCTTCCAAACTGAACTAAAGTAATTTTAACTTTATTATCTTTTTCTAAGAATTTTTTAATAGCGTTTATTTTTGTTTCAAGATCGTGGTCATCTATTCTAGTTCTAAGCTTTACTTCTTTAACAACCACTACTTTTTGTTTTTTCTTAGCATCTTTAGCTTTTCTAGTTTGCTCATATTTATATTTTCCATAGTCCATTATTTTACATACTGGCGGAACTGCAGCTGGAGAAATTTCAACTAAGTCAAGTTCCTCTTTTCTTGCTGCCTCAAGAGCATCAGCTATAGACATAATTCCTAATTGCTCTCCTGTACTGGAAATAATTCTGAATTCTTTTCCTTTAATCTTTTCGTTAATTCTAACTTTATCTGAAATGATTAACACCTCCCAATCAAATTTCATATATAAAAAAACAGGGTGCATAATACACCCTGTAACAATCTCAGCTTTAATTTAAAAAATTAAGTGATAACCTTATGTAAGCCTTCTGCCCACAAGGTGAGAAACAGGGAGTTTCTTCTTTACAATAAAAATCTTACTATATTAGTATAGTAAATTTTCCGTTGATTGTCAATGATTTTTTTATTTTTTTATTTTTACAAGGAAGAATATTTATAGTATAATCTTATTAAATAAATTCTATCACTCATCTAAAGAGGAATTCACTATGAAAATAAAAAATAGGTTTAAAAATCAGATTTCAGATTCTCTGCTTTTAGCTTTTTTTCTTTCCCTTTCAGGAGGATTTCAAGATGCCTACTCATACATCTGCAGAGATAAAGTTTTTGTAAACGCCCAAACAGGAAATATCGTTCTTTTCAGCGGACACCTTGTTTCAGGAAATTTTACAGCAGCACTTCATTATATTTTTCCTATAGGAGCTTTTATTGGAGGAATATATATGACAGAATGGATAAGGTATATGTATAAGGACAATAATAAAATTCATTGGCGGCAGATTATCCTTTTCTTAGAAATTATTGTTATGATTGTAGTTGGATTTATGCCAAAATCTATGAATGTCCCTGCAAATGTTATTCTTTCTTTTTCATGTGCTGTACAGGTAAATACTTTCAGAAAATTCAGAGGAGTTCCCTTTGCTACAACAATGTGCATAGGAAATATGAGAAGTGCCACAGAATTTTTAGCAAAATATCATATTACAAAAAATAAAGAGCTAAAATACAAATGTACATATTATTATGGAGCTATATTTGTTTTTGCTGTAGGAGCATCTCTTGGAGTTATATGTGCCAAATTTATGAAATTAAAATCTATTTGGATTGCAGGAATATTTTTAACAATTGGTTTTCTTCTTATGATGATAAAAGAAAATAAAGATATAATAGAAGAGGATATTGAAAAAATAGAGAGAGCAGAAAAAAGTATTATAAATGATTTTTTAGAAGAGATTCGTTGCTTTTTTAAATAAAAATATTATAAAACAAAAATCCGTGAATCACTTCACGGATTTTTGGTTGTTGTGTATAAATACTATTTGTTAGCTTCGTAGTGTGCTTTTAATTTGTTTACGATAGCTTCTGCTTTTTTAACAGCATCTGCTATTGCAACTCTTACTACTTTTTTTCCTTCAAATCTGTCTTCATTTTTGATTGCTACTTCTTTTGTAAGAACTACATAGTCAGCAGATTTTACATCTTCTGGAGTAAGAACATTTTCAATTCCTATTCCCCCTTGAGTTTCAATCTTAACTTCAACACCTAATTTTTCTCCTGCTTTTTTTAATGCTTCAGCTGCCATATATGTATGTGCAACACCTGAAGGACAAGCTGTTACTCCGATTATTTTCATTTCCTCACATCTCCTTAATCATTAATGATTTTTATTCATTAATATTTATCTCAAACTTTCTCCCTTATTATACACCAATTAGAAATCCATTTCCATATCTACATCATCATCTGCTGTTGATGCAGCTGCTGCTTCTTTTTCAGCTACAGGTTTCTTTAAGATGTTTACTATTATTGCTGTTGTAAGAGAACCTGCTATTGTTCCTATTATATATCCCATTTTTCCTTCAACTACAGGAAGTACAATCCAACCTCCCCAAGGAGCATGGTTGATTACATTCATTAAAAATCCTATGATGTTTCCTACAATTCCTCCGGCAACTATTGATGGAAGAACTCTTAATGGGTCATTTGCAGCAAAAGGAATTGCTCCTTCTGATATTCCAACAAGTCCCATAAATATTGCAGCTTTTCCTGCTTCTTTTTCACCTTTGTCATATTTTTTAGGTGCAAGAAGTGTAGCAAGTCCCATTCCGATTGGTGGAGTACAAATAGCTATTCCAACTCCTCCCATAAGCCATGGTTGAGTTCCAACTTGTGTTTGTGCAAAAAGAGTAGCAACTTTATTGATTGGTCCTCCCATGTCAAATGCTGTCATTCCTCCAAGGATTGCTCCAAGAAGTGCTTTACTTGCCCCTTGCATTGAAGAAAGCCATCCATTTAATGCTTCCATCATAAGAGCTATTGGAGTTCCTATTACCCACATAACTATTGCACAAACTATAAATGTTCCAACTAGAGGGAATATAAATATAGTTTTTACTGATTTTAAAGAATCAGGAAGTTGAATTTTCTTTAACATATTAACAACATATCCAGCTATAAATCCAACAACTATTGCTCCTAAAAATCCTGTTTTGTATTGGCTTACTGCAATCCAAGAACCTATCATTGCTGGAGCAAGTCCAGGTTTGTCCGCTATTGAATAAGCAATGTATCCTCCAAGTATCATAGGGAATATTGTAAGTCCTGCAATACCCATATCAGAAATATTTTTTAAAATTCCAGTTTCAGGCACAGCCCCTTTACCACTAAGCATAACTGCAAGTGAAAGAAGAACACCTCCTGCAACTATAAATGGAATCATGTGGCTTGTTCCAAACAGTAAATCTTGTTTAAATTTTGATAATGCTTGTTTCACTTTTCTTCCTCCTTAATGTTTTATATTTTTATTTTATTTCTTTTACTAACCATTAATAAGTTTTACAGCTTCTTCCACTGTTTTTGCATTTTCAAGTCCTGCTCTAAAATCATCATCTAAGATTTTTTTAGAAAGATCTACTAAAATATTTATATGTGTACTTCCTTTTTCTCCATCAGGAATTGCTAACATAAATACCATTTTAGCATTTTCATTTTCCTCTTCACTCCAAAGTACAGGATTCTTAAGTCTTGCAAATGCAACTGCAGCTGTTTTTACTGTTGTACTTTTTCCATGTGGAAGTCCTACATCATATCCTACAGCAGTAGCTGCTATCTCCTCTCTAGCCATAAGAGCAGCTAAATAATCTTCATAATTTTCTGCTATCCCTTCATCTGCTACTTTTTTAGCAAGGATTTCAATGATTTCTTTTTTTGATGAACATTCTACATCAAGCATCACTAAACTTTCTTTTGTAAGTGCCATTTAATTTTCCCCCTCGTTAATAAATTCCTCTATTTTTTTATAAATTTTGTTTGTTGTATCTAATTTATCCAACTCTTTGATAAGAGATTTTCTTCTCATTACTCCTAAGAACTCCATAAGTCCATTAAGATGTTCTCTTTTATCTCGGCTGGAAAGTGTAATTACAAGTCTTACTTTTTCATTTTCAGGAAATTCTATAGGTTGTTTGAAAAATGCAAAACTTATACCACTCTTGTTTATAGAAGTACTGTTCCCACTATGTCCTAAAAATATTCCATCTTGAACAACCATATAGCTTCCAAAAGAATTTACAAGCTCAATTATCTCTTTAGGATAACTTTCCCCTACAAATCCCTCTTCTATCATTGAAAGAGCACTTCTTTCTACTGCTTCCTCCCAAGATTTTGGTTTATCTTCAATGATACTTATTCTTGAAGGAGCAAGAAGATCTAAAAATCCAAGTCCTTTTTCAGTTGTTGTATCATCAAGTATAAGAGTTTTAAATTTTTCTTTTATCTCTTCTGCAAACTCTTTTTCTCTCAAATTATCAGAATATTTTCTGGCAATTTCTAAAACATCTGAAAGTTTTATATTTTTAGAATATGAAAGTTTCTCTTTTTTTAGTTTTATAATATCCTCTGTACTTAAAATCGGCGAAACTTTAAGAACTTTTATATCTCTTAATTTTACTCCATCAATTGTTGTTACCACTAAATCTATATCTTCATTTTTATAATTTTCAAGCTCGTTGTATGGAATTATATCCACAATATTTACATTGAAATGTTCTTTTATACTGGCTGATAAAAATCTTGATGTACTATATCCTGCTCCACACACAATAAGAATATTTTCCAATTTCTTGCTTTTTATTCTTTTTATTGCAAGTTGAAAATGCATTGCAATATAAGCCAACTCATCATCACTTATTTTTATATCAATACCTATTTTGTTCCATGCCTTTGACACCAGATTTAAAACAAGAGGATAACTTTCCTTAAACTCATCATAAATCTCACATGGAAGTCTGATACCTTTTTTAGCTCTGTATATTGCTGGCTTAATGTGGTTAATTAGATTTTCAAGTAAAAACATATCTTTTTCCAGCTCTTCATATCCGCTCTTAGCAACCTCTTTTATAAGCTTCATCATGGATATCTCTATCTGTACCCAGTTTATATAAAAAGAGGCATCAAAACCAAAACTGTGGCTTCCTAAAAAATATTCAGTCATATTGAATATCTCACCTTTTGAGAAACCATATTCAGCAAAAGTTTTTTCAACTTTTGAATACTCTTCGCTTTTTTCTAAAAATTCCATATTTTGAAGGAATTTCAATGGGTAGCTTTCATGTCTTTTTAAAGCTATAAGTATATAGAAAAGAAGAACTTTAAAGTTTTCATCCCCCACTGTTTTTTTCGCAGCATCAAGTATCTGTTTTAAAATTTTTACAGCTTTATCAATATTTTTTTTTGAAAAATATTCATCCATTTTATTCCAACAGATAAAGAAACCATATTGATAATTTTTTTCTATTTTAATTTTTCCATTGTCAAGATATTTAATGTTATAATTTTTTAGAAGAATATCTAGAAGAAGTCTTCTTATATTCTTTTCCTCTCCATAATAATCAAGAGTTTTCATGTCAAAAGAGATAATAAATGTTTTTACATAATCCTCTAAAGCTTTTAAATCATTTTTCAGAGTAAGCTCACTGACCTCACATTTATCTTCAAGAGTTTCAAGAGTTGTATTTTCATTATCAAAAAATATATCTGTAAGTATTACTTTTTCTCTTTCCTCTTTTGTGAAAGAATAAAGGGACATATTTCCTGCTACTTTCTCAACTATCTCTTCAAGAGTATTGTTTACTACAAGTTCTCTCTTTCTTATCTCTATTTCAGGAAGCCCCAGCTGTTTTAAGTAATAATTGTAATCATCTATTTTGTATCTTAAATTTCTTTCACTGATACCAATAGCTTTTGCATTTTCTATCAGAGATGTAACTCCGCTTTCCTTAATACCTCTTACCATATCTAATAATTTTACTGTTATCGGCATGGCTCTCCTCCTCCTTGATTAATCTGATTATACTTTTTTACTTCATAGTGTTCAACTAAAATTCCTTTCATTTTTTTTTGGAAAGATTTTAAGTTTTCAACACATATCTTAGTTTCCCCCACTCTTTCAAGCTTTACGAGATTTTAATATCATATATTTTTAAATATTTCACAAATTTTTTGAAAAAAATTATAAAATAAAAGCCCATGAAAAATATCCATAGGCTTTGTATTTTAATCTTATTTATTTGTTATAAATATCAATTTTCTGATAAGGTATTTCGATTCCCTCTTTAGCAAACTCTATTACTACTGTTTCCATAAGAGTATAATATACCTCCCAGTAATTTTCTGATTTTGTCCATACTCTGAAATTATAATCAAGAGAACTTGCACTGTGTGCAGCCAATCTTATAGTGTATCCTTTTTCATGAAGAACTTTATCATTTTCATCTGCTATTCTGTTAAGAATAGATTTTGCTTTTTCCACAGGTGTGTCATATGATGTTGAAATTACCATATCAACTCTTCTTTCAGGCTCTCTAGAAATATTAGTTATAGCTCCATTTGCTAACTGACCATTAGGAATAATTATCCTTTTATTATCTGGAGTCGTAAGAGTTGTATAAAGAATATGAATTGCTGTTACTGTTCCTGAACCTGCTGCTGCTGTGATATATTCCCCTTTAAGAAATGGTTTAAAGAAAAGAATAAGAACTCCTCCTGCAAGATTTGCCAAACTTCCTTGAAGTGCCAAACCTACTGCGATACCTGCAGTACCAAGTATTGCTACAAGAGATGTTGCCTGAATACCTATTCCGCTTATAATCAAAAAGAAAAATCCTATATATACTACAGTTTTCACAAGTGAAACAAGAAAAGACTCTAAAAGAGGATCTGCTTTACCTTTGTGTAAAACTGCTCTCAATGTTTTTATTACCATATTTACAACAGGTTTCATTATGATAAGTATAAATATTATCCAAACCGTTCTTATAGCTATTTTAGGAAGCATCTTTCCTATACTGTCTATTATACTGTCTATAAATATTTGTGTTTTGGGATTTTGAATTACTGATGCCAGTTGTGTTATATTTTCATCCATAATTATACCTCCTAAATTTCTTAACTAACATTATTATACCACAGTTTACTATTTTAGTATATCTTTCTTCTCAAAAAATAAAAAAAGACATGATTTAAATTCATGTCTTGTTATTTTTTAATGGCGGGAGCGACGAGAGTCGAACTCGCGACCTCCTGCGTGACAGGCAGGCGCTCTAACCAACTGAGCTACGCCCCCATTAATAAATGGTGGTCGCAATAGGACTTGAACCTATGACCCCCTGCTTGTAAGGCAGGTGCTCTCCCAACTGAGCTATGCGACCATAAATACTGGTGGTGAGGGAAGGATTTGAACCTTCGAAAGCTGTGCTGGCAGATTTACAGTCTGCTCCCTTTGACCACTCGGGAACCTCACCCTCATTCAATATATATTAATTTTTTTAATACCATTTGGTACCCCGTAGGGGAATCGAACCCCTGTTTCCAGAGTGAAAATCTGATGTCCTAACCGTTGAACGAACGGGGCATTAGTTATGGTGCCGCTTATCGGAATCGAACCAATCACCTACTGATTACAAGTCAGTTGCTCTACCAGATGAGCTAAAGCGGCATCAGGAACGCATATAATAATACCATAACTTTAAAATTCTGTCAAATATTTTTTTAATTTTTTTTAAAATTTTTTCACTTCTTTATTTTCTCTTTATTTTCAAAGAAAAAATTAAAGTAAAACTCTATTTAATTTTAACTTCCAAAAATATTTTTTAATTTAAGCATAAAGCTTTTTTTAGTATCCAGCTCTAAAAGAGGAACTTCCTTCCCTAAAATTCTCTGAACAATATTTTTATATGATTCTGCTGCAAGAGATTTTCCTCTATATACAAGAGGCTCTCCTTTATTTGTAGAGATAACTATACTCTCATCATCAGGAACAACTCCCAATACGTCTACAGCTAAAATATCAACTATATCCTGTACACTCAGCATATTTCCCTGTTTTACCATCTCTATTCTCAGTCTGTTTACAATAAGTTTTATATTTTTTATTTCATTAGCCTCTAAAAGACCTATTATTCTATCTGCATCTCTTACAGCCGAGATTTCAGGGGTAGTTACTACGACAGCCTCATCAACAGCTGCTATTGCATTTTTAAATCCCTGTTCAATTCCTGCAGGACAATCTATAATTATAAAATCAAAATCATCTCTTATTGCTTCTATAAGCTCTTTCATCTGTTCTTGATTTATATCTGTCTTTTCTCTTGTTTGAGCTGCTGGAAGAAGACTTAACTTTTTATTTCTTTTATCTCTTATAAGAGCCTGTTTTATCTTACATCTTCCCTCTATTACATCTATAAGATCATAAACTATTCTGTTTTCAAGTCCCATTACTACATCAAGATTTCTAAGCCCAATATCAGTATCTATAAGAAGCACCTTATATCCTTCCAGAGCCAGTCCTGTTCCTATGTTGGCGCTTGTTGTTGTTTTTCCTACTCCGCCCTTTCCTGATGTTACTACTAACACTTTCCCCATATCCAAGTCCTCCTAACTCTTATTTCCAAGCATAATATCAAGCATATCTTTGTTATAGTTCTCTATAAATATGTTTTCCCCATTTACATAAGCTATTTCAAACCCACTGTCTTTTTTTATCTTTTTATTATTTTCCATCTGTGGATTTGGATTTCTTGCAATATAGTCACCTATTTTTATTTGAATTGGATTCATATGAAGTGCCCCTATAAAAGCATTTTTTCCACTTTCTGTCCCTGCATAAACAGTTCCATTTAAATATCCCAAAACAATTACAGAATCCCCAGCTTTTACAATTCCTCCAGGATTTACATCTCCAAAAATTATTATGCTTCCATCATACTCTAAAAGATTTCCTGAACGTAATATTCCTTTATAGAATTTTACTTTTCCCTCACCTTTTAAAGAGTTGAACACAGCCTTCATCTTAGGACTCTCTTCTCCATTTGAAAGAACATATGTTACCTCCATATTGCTGTTCTCTCTTATTATTTCCAAAAGTTCATCCTCTTCATTATCTGAAATCTCTCTCCCTGTAAATTCAAGAGCTGTTCTCACACTTCCTACAAAAGCTTTTAACTCTGTTATTTTATCCAATAAATTTCTTTTTATTTCAGAAAATTCAATATCCGGATCAAGATATATTTTTAATCTGTCTTTTTTAACTTTTAATACAACAATATCCCCCATATCTTTTCTCCTTTATTTTCCTTTTAATTTTAGTATACCACACTGAGTTTTTTCTATCAATATTCTTTTACTTTAAAAAACTTTATTTAAATATTTTATTTCTTTTTTTCCTTTGTTGTAATTATTGCATATATCTGTTACACTAAATTATAAAAATAATTTTTTATTCAGGAGGTAAAATAGATATGAAACCTTTATTTGTAAATTATCCAAAATGTTCTACTTGTCAAAAAGCTAAAAAATGGCTGGAAGAAAACAACATCGAATTTGACTCAAGACATATTGTGGAAAACAACCCTTCAAAAGAGGAACTTAAAGCATGGATTGCTCTTAGTAAAGAGCCAATTAAAAAATTTTTCAATACAAGCGGAATCCTTTACCGTGAAATGAATCTTAAAGAAAAAGTAGCTGAAGGAAATGAAGAAGAGCTTCTTGATATTCTTTCAAGCAATGGAATGCTTGTAAAAAGACCTCTTGTTATTACAAAAGATACAGTGCTTATTGGTTTTAAAGAACCTAAATGGGCAGAATATTTTGAAAAATAATATTTAGAATTTCTATAAATAATTAAAAAGTACACTTCCTGATAAATTGATTCAGAAAATCAATTTCCGGGAGTGTACTTTTTTATTTTAATTATATTGAGGGCGAATTCATTTTAATATGTATATATAGTATACGAGTATATTTAACAGTTGTCAAACTGTATAATTTTGTTTATAATACAGTATATATACTGTAAATTATCGGAGGATACATGAATTTTTTAAGTATGCAATATTTTTCAATGGTTGCAAGAGAAAAAAGTTTTACAAAAGCTGCAGCCAAACTATATATTACTCAGCAAACTTTAAGTGCTCATATAGCTGCAATAGAAAAAGAACTGGGATGTCAGTTAATTATACGCCGTGTTCCTTTGGAACTAACATACGCTGGGCAGATATTTTTAAAATATGCTGTAGATATTCAAAAAAAATATGAAAATATGGAATATGAATTTAAAGATATTGTGCAGGAGGATAAAGGAAAACTGATATGATACCCATAAAGGGCACACATATATTATTGACAAATAAAAAATATATG
>DXWL01000029.1 GCA_019416865.1 Fusobacterium sp. | reverse complement strand
TATTAGAATTAAAACAAAGTAAAAATATGAGGTGAAAATATGGGGAAAAATTATGTAGAAAATTCATTAAAAAGATTTTTGAAAAGAAAGGTAAAAATCACATTGGGAGTTGTGGTTTCTTTTTTAATTATAGGGGCAGTAGCTTTTGGGGTTGAGATAAGTGGTATTCCAGAAGGGTATGAACATAGAGTTTTTAATGGAAATATGGAAATAACTTTGGATGAAAATACTGTTACAAATGATTTTTTTAGAGCAAAAATAGATGGTGGATTAACTGATAATGCTGCATATTATATTTTAAATGGAGCAAAAGTAAAAAATTATGGAAAAGTTTTAGGTGGATATAGCTTTGGGAATAATCCGACAGTTTACATAAGTGATAATTCAGAATATGAGAATCATGGCTATCAAAATTCTAGATTTAGAGTTATTAATGAATCAATATTTAGAAATTATGGAAATATAATAATGGCTAGAGGTAATTCATCATATTTAAAAAATAATAGCAAATTTTTTAATTATGGATATTTTTTAGGTAATGCAGATACAATAGCTTTACATAAAAATTCATATGCTATAAATTATGGAATAATAAAAAATAGCAGTAGTCGTATGATTTCTAAATATTCTTCTGGAGGAGAATTTAAAAATTATGGAGTACTTATCAGTGCTGGTAATGACATTTTTACGTATCGTGATAAAGTTACTCCATATAATTACGGAATAGCTATAAGTATAAGTGGAGTTGGAGGAGCAGAAATACCAGCTGATTTAGCAATAAAAAATAGTAGAGGAAGCAGTTTTAAAAAATCAGGAGCTAAATATATTTTACAGAATGGAGGAACTGGAATAGTTGGAGATACAAAAGTAAAATATGGTACTACATATGAAACTACTTATGATATTGTAGCAGATTTTACTAAAAATAATATTTCAGAAGATAATTATGTTTTAAACTCTGAAAATATTAAACAGATAGCTACTATCAATGGAGAACAAGTAGAAAAAGAAGCAGATAATATCTATATAGATAACAGTTCTTTAAAATTGGGAAAAGATGATTTAGGAAAATTATTAAAGGATAAAGCTATTACAACTATTTATCAAGGTGGAAAAACAGGAAATGAAAACGGAGTTGTTTTAAGTAATGACAATGATGGAGATAAAGTATCAGGAAAAAATGATTTAACACTTGATAATACAACTATTATTGGATATTTTGAAAAAGATGGAACTCTTTTAAAAGTTGACGGAGATTTAACTTTAATAGGAAACTCTATAATAAATGCAGTATCTGCAAGAGATGAAAATGGAGATATTTTAAAAGATGCTCAAAATGTTGTAGCTGTTGATGTTTTTGGAAAATTAACTTATAAAGAAGGAGAAAGCCATATTTTTGGAAAAATTAATGGGGGAGAAAAATCTCAAGTTGCTGTAGTAGGAGAAAAAACAGTTGATAACGGATTAAATGCAAATGAATTTGATGAAACAATAGAAACATCGGGAGAATTATTTCTTGTAAATGGAGATTGGACAAAAGGACAAGGAAGTATTACTCTTAAAGGGGACAATGCTGTTGTGAATGTTGATGGAGGAAATGGAAATCTTGCAGGGTATATTCATAATGATACAGATGATACAGTAAGCACTACTCTTGATGGAATGATTGAAGGAAAAGGAAAAATTAATGTAAATAAAATAAGATTTGAGCTTGGAAATCTTGAAATAAATAATTTAAATGATACTTTTGTTATAGAGGGAAATAAAAATATTGAAATTAAAGACGCTCTTAATAAAATAGAAGTATCAGGAATATTCAGCAAAAAAACAGATGGAAATGGAAATTTAGTTCTTTCTCTTAAATCAGCAGAAGAGATGGGGATTTATGACCCTGTTAAACAAAAAGAATATGAAGAACTTGTTAAAAACTTTAAAGATTCAGAAGAGTTTTATACATTAATAAATACAGGAGATGCTGAAGCTATAAGAAATCATCTTAAAGTTATAGATGCAGTAATGGAACTTCTTGGAACAGCTGGAGTAAAAATTACAAGAGATATTACAGGAGCATTTACAAATGCTGTTGTTGAATTTGATAAAAAAGCTGATAAAGGTCAATGGCTGACTAATGCAAAATATATTGGCTCTGACATGGAGTATGAGGGAACACAATATATCAATGGTTATGACAGTGATTTAAACTCTATGATTGCTATGGCTGAATATGGTATAACTGAAAATACATCTTTAGGATTTGCTCTTGGAGGAGGAGATACAAAGGTAGATTTAAAAACTCTTAACGATAAATCAGCTTCTTTTGATGGTAAAAACTACTATGCAGGAGTTTATGCAAAACACTCTGTAAATGGTTTTGATATGACTGGAAGTCTTGGATATACAATCAGTAATCTTGATGTAAAAAATGGAGGAAGTGCTGATTCTGATGCAGTAACTCTTGCAGGATATATTAAAAAAGATGTATATGTAACTGACAGTGTAAAATTTGAGCCTAATTTATCATTCACATATGATTACATTATGCAGGACAAGGCAGAAATGGGAGAAGGAATGACAATAGATAAAGGAAGCTCTCATATATTTGAAGCAGGAGCAGGAATGAACATTGTAAAAGAGTTTGCTCTTGAAAAAGGAAGCTTAAAACTTAGAACAGGAGCTAAATATTATCTGACAAACATAGAAAGAAATGAAGATGTAACAGGAAAATTCTATAATGCAGATGTAAATTTAGGAAGCCCTGAAATAGATGATAACAGAGGAACAGTAAATGTAGGATTTGATTACGAACATAATTCAGGATTTGGTATAAATGGAAAATATGAAATGATGTGGAGTGATTCTGGAGATGATTCAAGAATTACAGCAGGAATCTCTTATAGATTCTAATTAATTAAGCTTATGATTTTCTGTGCTAGAAAATTATAATAATTTCCCTAAAAAAAGGCGGTACATATTGTATCGCCTTTTTCCTTTTGACAATGCAATAATAAAAAAGCAGGGGAATCCTACCAAAATTCCCCCACATAAAACTTATGTACTAATGATTAGTAAGTGTTTTTAGATAATAATAAAAAAATTATTATCATAACAAGTAATTTGATTAGAATTCTCACTTATTCACCTCCTTTCAGGAGATGAACAGTAAGAAGCAAGAGCAACTAATTATATCATTGATTTATAAAAAATTCTATGATATAATTTACCTAACAAGTAATTGATTAGTAAAAAAGAGCAAAAAGACAAGGGCTACCAAACCTTGTCTTTTTTATATAAAAGATTATAAATTTTTATACAGAGAAAAATGTGTAACAACCTGATAAAAAAATTAGGTTGGTCTGTTATTACTGAATTAAATGGACTCTGAATTTGCAGCTAAATGGTATGGTGGAGGATACCATCTTATCTATATAGCTGAAATAGAAAAAATTCTTGTAAAAGAATAATTTAATATTTTTATTTTATATCAAGGGCTGTTGTATTTTTACAGCCCTTTTATATTTTTTTATGTATAAAAAAAAACTCTCTATACAGAGAGTTTGAATTCTTGTTGGCTGGGGCGGCTGGATTCGAACCAACGCATAACGGAGTCAAAGTCCGTTGCCTTACCGCTTGGCGACGCCCCAATAACAAAAGGATTTTATCATAAATAATTTACTTTGTCAACACTAAAAATAGAAAAAATAAAAAAAATGCCTTTTTTTGTAAAAAGGCATCTTTTATAGGTATATTTAATTTTTATTCAGCTGCTTCTTCTGTTTCAGGCAGTGCTTCTCCAGTTGCCATCACATCATTATATTTTGCAATAACAGTGTCTGTTATCTCTTTTCTAAGTTCAGGAGTAATAGGGTGTGCTATGTCTTTATACTCTCCATCAGGCATTTTTCTTGAAGGCATAGCTACAAACATTCCTTTTTGTCCGTCTATTATTTTCAAACCATGAACAACAAAGCACCCGTTGAAAGTAACATCAGCGTATGCTTTTAATTTTACTTCATTCTCACTTTTTACTGCTCTTAATCTAATGTCTGTAATTTTCATGTCTAAATGCACCGTCCTTTAATTAGTAATGTTGTAACCTATAAAAAACTGCAGCTCTCAATACGGCAGTTATTTAGCTTTGTTTTTAGAAGCGCACTATATTTTTCTCCCTCATTTTTAGGAACAAAAGTATAATAACAACTTCCACTTCCCGACATAAAAAACTTTGTATTGCATTTTTTTTCTAATTCATTAAGCTCTTTTCTAAAAGATTGAATATTCTCATTTGAAAGAAGAAGAGCCTGTTCAAGAATATTTTCAGAATATTTTTCTATGACATCTCTTAAGTTATTTTTAAGCCCTTCAGTGATTTTATCCATATTAGCCTCTCTCTTCTGTGAAAGCTCACTGTAAAGAGAATAAGCTTCTTTTGTAGATACTCCAAAACTTGGTTTTACAAGAATAATATCACACTGAAGATTATTTTCTATTTTTTCTAATTTTTCTCCTATCCCTTTTACTCTGCAAGGGCAGTTTTTAATAAAGAATGGGATATCAGCTCCTACAGTTTTTCCAAGAGAGATAAGCTCCTCTTCTGTTAAGATATTTTTATGAAAGTTATTAAGCTCTTTAAGGAAAAAAGCTCCATTAGAACTTCCTCCTCCAAGCCCTGCTTCGTGAGGGATAACTTTGTGAAGATACACATCAATTTCCTCTTTTTCAAGTTTTGCGAAATTATAGAAAGCATCATATATCTTCCATAAAATATTTCTTTCATCTGTAGGTATATCCTCTATATTCGATGAAATATGAAGATTTCCTTTTTTTTCTTTAAAATTTATTGTAAGTTCATCAGCAAGAGATATAGGCAGCATTGTCATATCAAGGCTGTGATAGCCGTTTGGAAGTTTTTCAACAATGTTAAGTCCTATGTTTATCTTTCCGTTGCTTTTTATATTTATAAGCATATTATTCTAAAATCTCCTTGTCAGAACTTAAGTCAACAGCTATTCCCTTGCTGTCCAAAACTTTTACTAAATCGTTGCTCTTATCTTTGGGAACATTTCCCTCAGGAACTTCTAAAATCTCAAATTTGAAATATTTATCATAATATTCCAGCTCCAAGATATCTCCTGTTTTAAGAGCTGTACTTGCCTTTGCTGTTTTTCCGTTGATTTTAGCTTTTCCTCCATCTACAACTATTTTTGCAATGGGTCTTCTTTTTATAATTCTGCTTACTTTCAAAAACTTATCTAATCTCATTATTGCCCCTTTCTACTATTTATACCTCATTTTTTCTATAAGTCAATATTTTTTTCGAATTTTTATTAACCTTTATCTATTTTTTTAATATATTAATTCCTTTTTTCTGATTTTTTCGCTTCTTCCCAAAAATAATCCATCTCTTTTAAATCTGCTTTTTCAAGATCACAATGCTCTTCTACATATCTGAATCTTCTTTCAAACTTTTCTGTACACTTTCTCAGAGCTTCAGAAGAATCTATTTTCATATGACGAGCATAGTTTACTACAGCAAAAAGAAGATCTCCTATCTCCTCTTCAAGATGGTTGTGATCTTTTTCCTCTGCAGCTTCCTGCACTTCGTATAGCTCCTCTTTTACCTTTTTAAACACATCTTCTGGATTGTCCCAGTCAAAACCACAGGCAGCAGCTTTTCTTTGCATTTTTTCCGCTTTTAAAAGGGCTGGAAGAGCTTTTGGTATTCCATCAAGAACAGATTTTCTGTCTTTATGAAGTTTTTCCTCTCTTTTAATTTTTTCCCAGTTCACTGAAACATCATTGCTGTTTTCTACATGGACATCTGAAAATATGTGAGGATGGCGTCTGATAAGTTTTTCACAGATTTCATGAGCCACATCGTCTATGTCAAATTCCCCTTTTTCTTTGCATATCTTTGCTTGAAAAACTACATGAAGAAGGACATCTCCCAGCTCACCTTTAAGTTCCTCTCCCCCTTTGTCCATAGCCTCTATTGTTTCATACACCTCTTCTAAAAAAGATGGCTTCAAGCTTTCAAGAGTCTGCTCTTTATCCCAAGGACAGCCGTTTTCTCCACGAAGAATATCCATTATTTCAACAAGTCTATAAAATTCCTTCAATTTTTTCCTCCTCATACTCTCTAAAAAATTCAGTTATATCTTTTTCATATATAACACTGTCTTTTCCCTTAAGTTTGCATTTTCCTGTAGTAATCATGCCGATTATTTTTTCAGGAATAATTTTTTCCTTATCAAATTTCATAAAGTAAGTGTTATTATCCTCTTTTGTAATCTCTGCCACTCCAAATTTCATAGCAAGAGATTTTACTTTTAAAAATCTGAAAAGGTTTTTAACTTCTTGAGGTGCTTTTCCAAATCTGTCCTCAATCTCTGCAAAAAGATTTTCAATATCAGAGAGTTCTGTCATCTCTACAGCTCTTTTGTAAATATTGATTTTTTCATACTCTTCAATATATTCTTTTGGAATGTAGGCAGTTTCATTAAGAGTAATTTTAACATCAGATTTAACTCTGTATTCACCTTTTTGTTTTTCAATCTCCTCTTGAAGAAGTTTCATATATAGGTTATATCCAAAAGTTTCCAATGCTCCGTGCTGTTTATCCCCTAAAATCTCTCCTGCCCCTCTTATATTCATATCTTCAAGGGAAAGGTTAAATCCTACTCCAAGCCCTTGGATTTTTTCAATAGTATCTTTTCTAAGGTTAGTTTTTTTATTATATTTTCTCTCACTGTCTGTTACAAGATAGCAATATGCTTTTTTCTTTCCTCTTCCCACACGGCCTCTCAGCTGATAAATTTGAGAAAGTCCAAGTTTTTCAATACCTTCGATTATGATTGTGTTGGCATTTTCAATGTCTATTCCATTTTCTACAATTGTAGTTGTAAGAAGCACATCAATATCTCCGTTTTCAAATTGGTATAAAATCTCTTTTATCTGTTTTGCAGCCATTCTTCCGTGAGCATATCCTATTTTAATATATGGAGGGAGAATTTTTGCCAGTTCCTTAGCTTTATATTCCATTCCATAAATTGAGTTGTAGATATAGAATACCTGTCCCTCTCTTCCTATCTCTTTCATAATCACATCTCTTATTGTTTCTTTATTATTGTCAATAAGAATGTTTTCTATAGGAAGTCTGTTTGGAGGTGCTGTTTTTATTACAGAGATATCTCTTATTCCAAGAAGTGCAAGGTTTAGAGTTCTTGGAATAGGTGTTGCAGTAAGAGTTAAAAGATCCACATTCTCCTTCATTTTTTTCAGTTTCTCTTTTGCCTTTACTCCAAATTTTTGTTCTTCGTCTACTATTACAAGCCCAAGATTTGAAAGATAGATATCATCAGAAAGAAGTCTGTGAGTTCCTATAACAAGGTCTACAGCTCCCAGAGCCATTTTCTTTAGAGTTTCCTGCTGTTCTTTCTCAGTACTTATTCTGCTCATAAGAGATATATTTATAGGGTAGTTTTGAAATCTCTCTTTAAATCTTTCATAGTGTTGGTCGGCAAGAACTGTAGTAGGTGTAATAATAAGCACCTGTTTGCCGTCATTTACAGCTTTAAAAGCTGCTCTCATGGCAATCTCTGTTTTTCCAAATCCCACATCTCCACAGATTATTCTGTCCATAACCCTGTCAGATTCCATATCCTGTTTTACCATTCTAATAGCTTCCAATTGGTCTTTGGTTTCTGTATAAGGAAATCCCTCTTCAAACTCTTCCTGCCACACTGTATCTTTTGAGAAAGCATATCCTACAGCAGTTTTTCTTCTAGCTTGAACAGCAATAAGCTCCTGTGCAAACTCTCTCATCTCATTTTCAAGTTTTTCTCTTTTTCTCTTAAATCCTTTCCGTCCAAGAGTATATATTTCAGGAACATTTCCAGGATCACAGATATATTTTTCTATTCTGTTAAGGTTTTCAGTGGGAACATAGAGTTTGTCCTCCCCTGCATATTGAATCATCAGGTAGTCCCCTCCATCTATAACTTCAATACCAAGATATTTTCCCACTCCAAAATTCTCGTGAATAATATAGTCTCCTTCTCTTATCTGTGTGATATTTTCATATCTCACTCCTCCACGACTGCGAACCTCTTTCTTAACTCTTATTCCCTTTATCTCTCTGTCTGTAAGAACAAGAGTATCTCCTGCATAAAATCCCTCATAGTGAGGATATTTTTTAGTTTCTATATTTTTACAACCTGCAAATATTTCGTCGTATCTTTTTTTCTCTTCTGAAAGAATTAAGATTTTCTGTTTTTTACTTTCTTTTTTAATAACTTCTAAATCTTCATATTTTTTGACTTTGTCAAAATCCAATCTCTTTGTTTCAAGAGGGATAAATTCAGATGTAATTTGAGAGAAGATATCCCTATATTCTTCTTCCATATCTCTGTTTTTTAAAATAAATTCTTCCAGCTTATATTTTAAAATTTCTGTGTTTTCAATATATAATTTTTTTAATGAATTTCCAAAAGCTTTTAATATCTCAGTAAACAAAAATCTTTTATTATTATTTTTGTCTATATACATATGAACAGATTCTTTTTCCTCAATACTTTTTTGAGTGTAAAAATCAAATTCTGTAATTCTTTCAATCTCGTCATCAAAAAATTCTATTCTGTAAGGAAGCTCACTGCTCAATGGAAAAATATCTAAAATATCTCCACGAAGAGAATATTCCATCTCTTTTTCTACCATGTAGTTTCTGCTGTATCCACTGCTTACAAGTTTTTCCTCAAGCTCTTTTCTCTTTATAATCTTTCCTTTTTCAAAAGAGAGCATCTCTCCCTCTTTTACATATTTTTTCATAACTCCTTGAAGTGATATTAGAATAATATATTTTTTACTGTTTTTCAGGCAGTCAATCAGTGCATAGTTTTTTTTGTATTCATCATTTTCATTTTCAAAATCATCTATTTTTAAAATATCTCCGTCGTATATATCTTTCAGTGTGTAGTAATAATCTTCAATGTTTTTGTTTGAAGATGCAAGAAACACCACACCCTCTTTCTCATCTGAAAGAAAAAAAGGGAGAGAACCTCTGTATAAATCATCTTGTGAAAAGGTGTTCTGCTTAAACATAACTCCTCCTGTATTTTTTACTTTTTGTGTATATCATCAATAATAATTTTTATTTTTTTACAGAATTTTTTTCTTTAAATGCTTGATAGTCAGATTTTGCAATTTGATATTCTTCTCTTGTATTATCACTGTTTTTCTGCAAAATTTCTGTTTCAGAATAATTTATAAAAGCATCTGAAATAATTTTTTCCAAATATTTTTTTTCATCATAATTTGCCATAACAAGAGAATCTCTTACATACATGGGATTTTTTCGTAAAAGCTCAACATGAAAATCAATATTTTGTGCTTTCAGATAATGCCATAAAAATGTGATACAAGTTCTGGTATTTCCCTCACGAAATGGATGGATGCTCCACAGTTTAAGAAGAAAATCAGAAACCTCTTTTCCAATGTCAGAAACCTCACTCCATAAAATATCTTTATAATCTTTAAAAAGTTTATCCAGTTTATTTTTTATTTCATGATAATCAGCATATTCTGCTGAACCTCCTGATAAAACCCGTTCACTTTTATAGAGATTTTCGCTTCTGAATTCTCCTGCCCATTGGTAAATATCTTCAAACAGATATTTATGAATTGCTGTTAAATGTTCTGTGTCTAATGTAGGCTTAATTCTTTCAGGTCTTATATCCAGCCCTAAAAGTTTGACAGTCATTTTTTGAATTTCTAATTTTTCTAATAACTCTTTATCTTTGATATTATATTTATTTTTTAAAACATTGCTGTTAGGATAACAATACTTTCCTCCGTTCATAGGTTACACTCCTAAAAATTCCAAACTGTCCACTTTTTTTGAAATCTCTTCCAAAGAAATTTTTCCTAAAATATATTTTTCCAATATTTTCATAAAATTTTCATCAGGTCCTTGTGTTGCAGTTAAAATTATTGCCACAGCTCTTTCCACACTTTTTTTTCTTTTTTCACAAGCTATAAGATATTCTTCATTTGTGACTAATCCTTTAAACTCAAGAATAGTTTTTATCATATTTGTAACATAAACAGGGGGAGTTCTTCTTCCCTGCTCCCAATCTTTTAATGTTGCAACAGGAATATCAAACATCTCTGCAAATTTACTTTGACTGAAACCAGTTTGAGAACGCATCTCTTTTATATTCATAAAACCATCTCCTTTTATATAATTATACGGCATTGCCTACCGATGTGCAAGAAAAAAATTTTTAAAAGAGATTAAATTTACTATGGGTTTTCTATGTGATAGAATAAATAAAAAAGGGAGAATAAATATGAAAGTGGAAATCAGAGAGGGGTATGGTTATCAAAATGAAATTTTAAAACTTTTTACAGAATATACTGCTATGCTTATATCGAAGCAGGATAATTTTGAGGAGTATCTGAAAATACAAAATTATGATGAAGAGGTAAAACATCTTGAGAAAAAATATGGACGTCCTGAAGGAAGGTTATATATATTATTTTGTGATGAAGAAGCAGCAGGATGCATAGCTCTTAGAAAACTAGATAATGAAAATTGTGAAATGAAAAGGCTTTATATAGTTCCAAAATTTAGGGGAAAGGGTATAGGAAATCTTCTGATTGAAAGAATAATTTCAGATGCTAAAGAGATAGGGTATAGATATATGCTTCTTGATACACTGCCATTTTTAAAAAGTGCAGTTCATCGTTATAAACAGCATGGATTTTACGAGATACCTCGTTATAATAACAGTCCTGGAGAGGATACAATATATATGAGGTTGGATTTAAAATAATATATGTATATAAACAATAATAATTTTTATATTTTCACCTATTATTGTATAATATATTATTGAATAAATTATTAAGGAGAAATACAATGAGTATAAAAAACTCTTTTCAAGAGATTTTAAATGAGCTTGATAAGGAAAAAAAATATATAGATGAGGAAGTTTTTGAAAACACTCCCCAAAGAATAGAGGATTTTTACAGAGAGTTTTTTTCTGGAATGGCTGTTAATCCCTATGATTTTTTAAAAAATAGTTTTCATGTACCAAATAATGATTTGATAATTGAAAAGAATATAAATTTCTATTCTATGTGTGAACATCATTTTCTGCCGTTTTTTGGAAAGATAGATATTGCCTATATTCCAAATGGAAAAATTGTAGGTTTCGGAGATATTGTAAAGGTGATAGAAGCTTATGCTAAACGCCCTCAGCTTCAAGAAAGACTTACAGAGCAGATTGCTGAAACTATTTTTAAAGGTTTGGATTGTATGGGAGTTTATGTGGTTATAGAGGCAGAGCATACTTGTATGACAATGAGAGGTGTTAAAAAACCCGGTGCTAAAATTATTACCACAGGAGCAAAGGGAGTTTTTGCAGAAGATTCTTTAAAAAGAGCAGAAGTTTTACAGCTGATAAAGAAAGATTAGGAGATATAGATGAAGGATAAAATTATTATAGAAAATCTTGAAATTATTGCAGAGCACGGAGTTTTTAAAGAGGAAAAATTTCTAGGACAGAAGTTTGTAGTTTCAATAGAAATGACAACAGATACAAGAGGAGCAGGAAAAACAGGAAATCTTGAACTTTCTACTCATTATGGATTTGTGGCAGATGATGTGGAAAAACTTCTTACAAGTGAATCTTTTGATCTTATTGAAACTTGTGCAGAAAAAACAGCTGAGATGATACTTACAAAATATCCTCTTATTTCAGAGGTAAAGGTTACAATAAAAAAACCTTGGGCACCTATAAGAAAACATTTTGATTTTGTGGCTGTAGAGATTACAAGAAAATGGCATACAGTTTATCTTTCTCTTGGTACAAATATGGGAGATAAGAAGAAAAATCTTCTTGAAGCTATTGAAAGAATAGGAAATCTTGAAAATACAAAAGTAACAGCTCAAAGCACAATACTTGAAACAGAGCCTTTTGGATATACAGAGCAGGATATGTTTTTAAATGCCTGTCTTGAGATAAAAACACTTTTCACACCTCATGAACTTCTTGATAATCTTTTAAAAACAGAACTTGATATGGGAAGAGTGAGAACTATAAAATGGGGGCCTAGAATAATAGATATTGATATTCTGTTCTATGATGATGAGATTATAGGAGAAAAAGATCTTGCTGTTCCTCACCCATGGATTTGTGAAAGAATGTTTGTTCTTGAACCTCTTTGCGAGATAGCTCCAAACTATGTTCACCCTCTTGAAAGAAAAACAGTGGGAACACTTAAGAGAGTTTTGGAAAAAGAGCTTGGTAAATAGATTTAGGAGGATTTTTTATGGAAAATATTTTGAAAAATTTAAAAGAATCTAATCAGATAGAATGTAAATTAGCAAAAAAGAGTTTTCCAAAAGAAGCTTTGTATACCTATTCTTCTTTTGCCAATACAGATGGTGGTGTTTTAATACTTGGAATAGAAGAGCAAGATGGAAAATTTACAGTTTCTGGTGTAGAGAATCCTGAAAAAATAAAAAAAGAACTGTTTAATATTTTAAATAATCCTGAAAAAGTAAGTAAAAATATCATTACTGATGAGATGGTTAAAGTTATAGAAAAAAATAATAAAGTTGTTATTTTTATTACTGTTCCTAAAGCTAGTTATAAAGATAAACCTATTTATCTAAATAAAAATTTTAGTCAAGCATACAAAAGAAACTATGAAGGGGATTATAGATGTACAGAATCTGAGATTAAAGCGATGATAAGAGATTCTAATAATGAAACTTTAGATAGTACAGTTATAGAAAATTTTACTATAGAAGATTTAGATGAAAAAAGTTTAATAAGTTACAGACAGAGATTTTCTGTTTTAAAGCCTGAACATATTTTTAATGAATTAGATACAGAGGAATTTTTAATTAAGATAGGAGCAGCCAGAAAAAACAGAAAAACAAAAATAGTAGAGTTAACTATGGCAGGATTACTGGTATTTGGAAAAATAGAAGCCATTAAAGAATTTTTACCTCATTTTAATCTTGAATATATAGACAAAAGTGAATCAAATATAGAGAGATGGAAAGATAGGGTTATATATGATGGAACTTGGGGAGAGGGAAATCTTTATAACTTTTTCTTTATTGTTATTGAAAAATTATATAATTCTGTAGAAAAGGAGTTCAAATTAAATTCAGATAATTTAATGAGAACAGAGATTAATTCTGTTCAAATAGCCTTAAGAGAAGCTTTTGTAAATGCTATTATCCATGCTGATTTTAAAATAGAGGAATCAATCAGAATAATTAAATATCCAAGTTATTTTCAATTTGAAAATCCAGGAGAACTTAGAATAACAAGATCAGAATTTTTTAATGGAGAAAGGACTAAGCCAAGAAATAATATTATTCAGGATATATTCAGACTTTTAAATTTATGTGAGCGAAGAGGAAGTGGAGTTCCTAGGATTTTAAAGGCTACTTATGAAAATTCTTATAAATATCCTGAAATTGATAATAAACATGAATGTTTTATTCTAAAGTTTTGGAATACAAGTGAGATAGAAACTTTAGATAATATCAATGAGATAGAAAAAAAGATACTCTCTTTTATAATAAAATATAAAAAAATAAATAATCAAACTGCCAGAGAAAAATTAAATTTAACAAAGCATGAAGCAACGGATAATTTTAATTCTCTTCTTGAAAAAAAATTAATTATAAAATCAGGAAGAGGACGTGGTACTAACTATTTTATGAATTATTCAGAAGATAAGTTAAGAATACAAGCTTTGGAAGAAATAGATAAATTAAAAGAATTATTACTATAAATTTAGTTTCCGGCGTAAATGGAAAAAAAGCGGCGTAAATTTATTAATAAGAAATTAAACTTATTTCCTTTATATTTAATAGAATAAGTTTTAAATCTTACTGAGTATTTTTCAATTTTCCGGCGTAAACGGAAAAAAGGCGGCGTAAATTTTTTATGTATATAAACAATAATAATTTTTAGAAAGGGGATTTTCATGATACTTTACTCAAAAAATAAAAAAATTGAACTGGGGAAAAGAACTCTTATAATGGGAATTTTAAATGTTACTACAGACTCGTTTTCTGATGGCGGAGATTATGCTGATATTGAAAAGGCTGTTGCAAGAGCCAAAGAGATGGCAGCTGAAGGAGCAGATATAATTGATATAGGGGGAATGTCTACAAGACCAGGGCATGAAGATATCTCTATTGAGCTTGAAATGGAAAGAGTTATTCCTGTTATAAAAAGAATTTCAGCAGAACTTGATACAATTATTTCCATTGATACTTACAGATATGAGGTTGCTGAAAAGGCTCTTGAAAACGGAGCAGACATTATAAATGATGTATGGGGACTTCAGTATGACAAAGGAGAAATGGCTGCTGTTGCAGCAAAATATGATGTACCAGTTATAGTTATGCATAATCAAAACGGCACTCATTATGAAAAAGATATAATGGTTTCAATGAGAGAGTTTTTTGAAAAATCTTTTAAGATTGCAGAGGAAAATGGACTTTCTAAAGATAAGATAGTAATAGATCCAGGAATTGGATTTGGAAAAGATATGGAGCAGAATATAGAAGTTCTTCATAGAATGGGAGAGATACGTGATATTGCTCCAATACTTCTTGGAACATCAAGAAAAAGATTTATTGGTGCTCTTTTAAACGGGCTTCCTCCAAAAGAGAGAGCTGAGGGAACTGTTGCAACAACAGTTGCAGGAATAGAGAGAGGTGCTGATATAGTAAGGGTCCATGATGTTTTGGAAAATAAAAGAGCAGCTCTTGTGGCAGATGCAATAATAAGAAGATAAAGCAAGGGGCTGTTGCATTTACAAATTTGCAACAGCCCCTTTATATTTATTATATTATTATTTTTTCAGCATACCCATAAGGATATCTTCAGAAGTTATTGGAAGAGTTCTGAAATTTACCCCTACAGCATTTTTAATTGCTGCTGCAATTGCAGGAGCAGGAGTGTTTATAACTACTTCACCTATAGATTTTGCTCCAAAAGGTCCTGATTCTTCCCAGCTTTTGCTGAATTCAACATCCATTCTTCCTATATCTTTTCTGCAAGGTATTTTGTACTGCATAAAACTGTCAGTCATAACTCTTCCCTTTTTATCAAAGATAATATCTTCATAAAGGGCAAGTCCTATTCCTTGAGCCATTCCACCTTCAACCTGTACTCTTGCAGCACTTGGGTTTATAGGTGTTCCACAGTCAACTACAGAAAGAATATCAGTAACTTCACATACACCTGTAGAAGGATCAATTTCCACCTCAGCAAATCCTGCTATAAATGGAGGAGGAGATGTAGGGCTTCCAAATGTTGCAGATGTAGTAAGTTGATTTCTAAGATCAAAAGAAACAGATTTCATTGCAAGATCTTTTATAGTTACAGATTTTTCTTTATCAAGAGTTTCTACATGATCTCCACAGTAAATAAGATTTTCTTTAGGAGTTTCAAGTATAACTGCTGCTGTATCAAGAATTGCTTCTTTCATTTTTTCACAAGCAAGAACAGTTGCTTTTCCTGTAACATATGTTCCACTTGAAGCGTATGCTCCTGGATCATAAGGAGATACATCAGTATCACTTGCATTTATTATTATTTCACTCATAGGAACTTCAAGAACTTCAGCAGCCATCATAGAGATAACAGTGTCGCTTCCTTGTCCCATATCAGTTACTCCTACCATAACAGAGAAGTTTCCAGCATCATTAAGTCTTACAGTTGCAGAACCAGTGTCAACTCCTGCAATACCAGATCCCTGCATTGTAACTGCCATTCCAGCAGCTCTTACTTTTCCGTCAGGCATAACTCTTCTTTGAGATCTTCTTTCAAAATCAAATTTTTCTTTTCCTATTTCAATACATTTTTTAATATCTCCACTTGCTATATAGCTGTCTTTTCCAGGCTCAACAAGATTTTTCATTCTTATTTCTGCAGGAGATATTTTTAAAATTTCTGCCAGTTCATTTACAGCTGATTCAACTGCAAATGTACCTTGAGTAGCTCCATATCCTCTGAAAGCAGCTCCTACCATTGTATTTGTATACACAACATCTGCTTCCATTCTCATAGGTACTTTTTCATAAAGAGGGAATGTTTTAAATGAAACAAGTCCTGTTACAGTAGGGGCGTGTTCCCCATAAGCACCAGTATTTGAAATTACCTTTATATCAATACCTTTGATATTTCCCTCTTTGTCAGACCCTATTTTTACATTAAGAGTCATAGCGTGTCTTGTATTTCCACACACTTGTGTTTCTTTTCTTGTAAATATAATTTTAGAAGGTTTCTTTGTCATCATTGTAACAAAGGCTGAATACATTTCACAAACCATAGTTTGTTTTGCTCCAAACCCTCCACCGATTCTAGGTTTTATAACTCTTATTTGACTTGCAGGAAGTCCAAGTATTCTTGCAAGATGTCTTCTTACATGGAAAGGAATTTGTGTAGAAGCAATAGTTGTAAGTCTTCCGTTAACATCATAAAAGCTGTATGAACGGTATGTTTCCATCATAGATTGAATTTGAGGCTGAGTACGGTAAGTTCTTTCTATTACCACATCACTCTCTTTAAGTCCTTCCTCAACATCTCCTTTTGTGTATAAAAGATGTGAAGCAAGGTTTTTGTTTCTGTCATATCCGATGTCATAGTTTGTATGAGCATCTTCTTCCATATGCACTTTTATTGGAGATGTAGTTGCCTTTTCATAATCAAGAAGAGGCTCAAGAACTTCATATTCAACTTTTATAAGCTTCATAGCTTTAAGAGCTGTTTTTTCATCTTCTGCAGCAATTATTGCCACAGGATCTCCAACATATCTTACATATTCATCAAGAAGTCTTCTGTCATAAGGAGAAGGCTCAGGATAACTTTGTCCTGCTGATGTAAATCTTGTTTCAGGAACATCTTTATAAGTATAGATTGCTTCTACTCCAGGTATAAGCATAGCTGTTTTTGTATCAATAGATTTTATTTTTGCATAAGCATGTGGTGAACGAAGCAGCTTTATAATAAGAGTGTTGCTGTTTAATACAAGGTCATCTGTATACACAGGTTTTCCAGTGATAAGGTTTACAGCATCTATTTTAGGAGTTGGTTTATTTACTATTTTCATTAGCTTTCACCTCTCTCATATAGGCTTTTATACCTCTTAGCTGTGAAGCATACCCACTGCATCTGCAAAGGTTCCCGTTAAGATAGTGTAAAATTTCTTCATCAGTTGGATTTTCAAACTCTTTCATCATAGCAATAACTGTAAGAGCAAATCCAGGAGCACAGAATCCACATTGCTCTGCTCCCTCTGCTGCCAAGTGTTTTGCAAGAAGTTCAGCTTCCACTGGATAATTTTCTATTGTTTCTATTTTTTTATTCATAACTCTTGCTGAAAGAGTGCTGCATGATAAAACAGGCTTTCCATCTACAAGAACAGTACAAAGTCCACAAGCTCCTGTATCACACCCTCTTTTTACACTTAGATATCCTGCATTTCTTAAAGTATCTACAAGATATTCGTCAGCAGATATTAAAAGTTCTTTTTTTCTGTTATTGATTGTTGCAGTTAAAATCATTTTTTATCTTACCTCCTTTAAAGCTTTGGCAAGAAGTGCCGCACCCAATAACTCTCTGTATTCCTTTGTACCTCTCATATTGTCAGCGAAAATCACTTCATTTTTAAGAATCTCTCCGGCTTTTTCTTCATCAAAATTTTCTTTTAAAAATTCCATAGTTTTATGAGCAAGGACTGCTTTGCTTGGTCTGGCTCCTACAGAAACTCTGACATCTCCATTTTCATTTCTTGAAACAGCCATATTAAGAACAGAGTAATCAGCCTTACTTTTTCTTACACATTTAAAAGATGTTTTAAGTTTTTCTTTTTTAATTATTACTTTAACAAGAATATCTTTTCTTGTTTCTTTTTCTTTTAGAAAATCTTCTAAAGAAATCTCTCCGCCTTTATGAAGCACAACATATGTATCAAGTGAAAGAAGAGCTGTAATAAGATCAGAGAAACCATGTTTTGTAAATACAGTTGCCCCTATTCTTACATTATTTCTAAGCTGTACCCCTACAATATCTTCCACAGCTTTTGAAATCACAGGAAACCATTTATAAAGATTTTCATCAGTTTCAAGTTGTCTGAATGAAACCATAGCTCCAATTTCAAAAGAATCCTCTTTTTCTGTAATTTTATCTATATCAGTAACATTTGAAATATCCACCGCTGTATTGTAATTTGTATTCCCCATTCTTAAATAAGAAGTTCCTCCAAGCAGAACATTTTTCTTATTTTTCATAAGTTCTGCATAAGCTTCTTCAATTGTAGAAGCAGGGAAAAAATTTGTAAATGTGAACAATGCCATCCCCCCTTTTTTTTATAAAAAATTATTTAAAGTTTATTTGTCATTAGGCAGAAGTATGTTTAAAATTATAGCAATTGAAGCTGAAACAACTATTCCTGAACCACCAAAAATAAGTCTTATGCTTTCAGGGAAGTGTACAAGTGCTTGAGGCACAGCTCCAAGTCCATATCCAACCCCAAGAGAAACAGAAAGAATAACTGCATTTTTTCCCTTTAAAGGTTCTTTTGTGATAAGGTTTACTCCACTTATAAATATCATGGCAAATATCATAACTAAGCTTCCACCGATTACACTTGAAGGAACAACTGTAAGAAGTGCTCCAAGTTTAGGGAAGAAAGCTCCGGCAATAAGGAACATAGCTCCTACTGCCACTACAAATCTGCTCATTACTCCTGTCATAGTAACAATACCTGTGTTTTGGCTGAATGAAGTTGTAGGAAGTATTGAGAATATAGAAGCTATAACACATCCAAGCCCATCAGCAAGAATTCCTCCTGAAAGCTCTCTGTCAGTAACTTCTCTTCCAGCTCCTCCCATTGTAACTCCAGACATATCTCCCACAGTTTCCACAGCAGAAACAACAAACATCATCATCATTGCAAATATTGCATCTGCATGGAATTCAAAACCGTAAGAAAGAGGTCTTGGTATATTGATAAAAGGTGTCTGTATAACAGGTGTAAGATCTGTAATTCCAAGCATAAGAGCCACTATAAATCCAAAAATTGTACCTATAAACACAGAACCTGTACTTGTAATTCCTCTTGTAAATTGTTTTAAAATTACAACAACTGCAAGAACAGCTGCTCCCAGTCCAAGATTAGTAAGAGAACCGAAGTCAGCAGCTCCAACTCCCCCTGCAAAGCTATTAATTCCTACAGGGATAAGAGAAAGTCCAATTGAAAGAACAACTACTCCAGTAACTACAGGAGGGAAAAATTTTCTGATTTTCTTCATGCAAAGACCTATTGCAGCTTCAAAAAATCCTCCTACAAGAACTGCTCCTAATATTCCTTCCATACCATATTTAGTTCCAATTGAAAGTGCCACAGGTACAAAAGTAAAACTAATTCCTACAACGATTGGAAGTCTTGCTCCAACAGGTCCTATTGTATAAGCCTGAATAAGAGTGTTGATTCCAGCAACAAGCATACAGCATTGAATAAGATTTGTCTTAATATCTAAAGGTATATTAAGAGCTCCGGCAACGATAATAACAGGTGTCAGATTGCTGACAAACATAGCAAGAACATGCTGTAATCCCAAAGGGATAGCTTCAGATAACTTTGGTACACCATCAATGTGGTATGGTGAATAATTTCTTTCTTTCATTTTTTTTAAAAAACCTCCTAATTGTTTTTAACCCAAAAACATTAGTGATGAGGAACAGCAGAACTCATAGCAGCTGATTACGGTCAGCCGTAGAAACTCTTGTCCAATCACAAGTATATATGAGCATACCTTAAAATTTTACTATACTTTTAAATATCTTGTCAATAAATAACTTTTTAAGGTTATTACTTAAAAAGTTAGAAAGTATAACCAAAGAAAAGATTGAATAGTATTTCATCATTTTCAATGTTATTTGAGAAAACTGCTTCCATAGGTCCAAGGAAAGTATCCCATCCGATTCCGATTCCATATCCGTCATAGTAATCTTTTCCAAACTCTCTGTCTTTCTGATAGAAAAGATTATCAGACTCATAAGTAAGGAAGTTGTATTTTCCTAAAATATAAAGGTTTCTTGAAATTTCATATTGAAGGCTCACACCTCCTGAGAAAAATTCATCTGTGATTATTCCTGTGTAAGGAAGACCATAGAATCCTACAGTTCTGAAGCCTGTATTTGTATCTCTTACTCCTCCTATTTTAAACATCTCTTCATATGAATTTCCTATATTTGAAATATCTATTTTTCCTCCTTTAACAAATCCACCCATACTGAAGGATTTTGTAAGAGGGAATGCTCCTTCAAGTTTGTAACTATATCCGTTAAATCTCTTATCGCTCTCTCCAACAGATATTCCGCTGAAACCAATGACATTGCTGTATGTTCCTTTTGAAGGGAAGAAAGCTCTGTTCATACTGTCGTGAAGCAGATACCAGCTTCCCCATGTATAACTGTCAATATTTTCAGAATCAAATTTTCTTCTTTCGCCACTGTCATAACTGCTGTGGATATTTTTATATCCCAGTGAGAAACCTGCCAAATAATCTCTGAATAAACTTGTTCCAATATCTATTTGAGCATTGAAAATATTTGAGTTGTAGGCAGAAATTCTATCTCCGTTTTTATAGAAAAATACTGGGGACATTCCGTAAGAAGCTCCATATCCTCCAATGAATTGAAAATCTCCAACTCCAAAGGTCATTTTATTTTTCAGCATGATTTTAGGATATTTAGAAAATTCAAAATTTAAAATATAATTTTCACTGTATTTATTCAAACGAGGTATATCAACATCAACACTTACAATTGAACCATAATCAGACACATAACCAAATCCCGCCATAAGTTTGTAGCCATTGTCTTCTTTAACATCAAAGATAACAGTATCTCCTTCAACACGGTAAAACACACGGTTTATATATGAAAGGTTATATATTTTCTGAGCCCAAAGATTAAGGTCCTCAACAGAAAGTTCCTCTTTTTTGGGTTTAAAACTTTTTACAGCCTCATATTTTAAAACATCTGCACCCTCCAAACGAACATCAGCTATTTTTATTTTTGAATTTGAGAGAGCTGCAGCTTTTTCTTTTTGCTCATTAAATTTTTTCTCATTACCTATATTTTTGAAAATATGTGCAAAGTGTTCTCCAGCTCTTTCTCCCTCTTCTATAAGGTCAGGAAGAGCTCCAAAATCAAGAGTATTATGATTTTTAACTGGAGGAATAACTAATATATCAGCATATTTTTTTTGAAGCTGAGTTCTTTCATCTTCCTGATATGTTGCTACTTTATTGATAACACTGATGACATTTGATTTATCTGTGATTATCTCTGAATCAGCAGTGATATCAACAGCTATTATAATATCAGCCTTCTCCTTTAGAGCTTCAAATATAGGGAAGTTGTCCACTACCCCTCCATCAACATAATATTTTCCATGATTTTCTACAGGAACGATTACAGATGGGATTGCCATACTCATAAGAGTAGCTTTTGCTAAATCTCCATGATTTATAACAACCTCTTTTCCACTGTTAAGATCTGTGGTAATAGCTCTGTAAGGAATTGGAAGTTTATCAAAATCTACTATTCCGTCAGCTTTTGCAAATATTTTTTTAAATTCAAGATACAGATACTCTCCATCAACAAATCCTTTTGGGAAATGGATTTCATTATTTTTATCAATGGTTATTTTAATAGGTCTTTCAGCATATATCATCTTATCAGAAATATCTTTTAAAGTTCTGTCTTCATTATTGGAGAAAAGATTCATAAAATCAAGGTTAAGAACAACTTCTTCTATCTGCTCAGGAGTATATCCTACAGAATACATAGCACCAACAATACTTCCTACACTTGTTCCCACAATATAGTCTACAGGAACTTTATATTTTTCAAGAGCTTTTAATACACCTATATGAGCAGCTCCTTTTGCCCCTCCTCCGCTTAAAACAAGAGCTATTTTAGGTCTGTATTCCTGAGGCACAGCTTTTTCTATATCTATTCTGCTTTCACTTATCCTCTGTTTTAAAAGTTCAAGATCGGCCTTCTTTTTAAGAAGCTCCTCAATCTCCCTGTCTATCGCCTCAATCTTTTCAGCCTTGGTGTTTACTCTGCCATACTTTTCTGCATGAACAGGAACAGCAAAAATAAACAGTGTAAGAATAATTCCCATGATATATTTTTTCATAAAATTTCTCCTTGTTGTTTTCCCTTTTTGTGAGAGTATTTTCTACTTTCATTATACCACATTATTATTGTATAATAGAGTAGTGAAATGAATATTTTTGTATGGAGGTTTTATTTTGAAAAAATTTTTAAAATTGATTTTACCTGTAGCCTTTACTGTTATAGCTGCAGGGTGCAGTATGGGTAATATAGACAGAAGCAGAGTTATATCAGCTCCCAGAGATTATGAGCTGACAGTACTTACTCTTGGAGATACAAATGGACAGGCAGAAGGAGGACAGGGACAAGGTATAGGATATTCAAGATTTTCTACTGTTCTTGAGAGAGCAAGAAAAGAGTTTGGAAGAGAAAATGTTCTTTATCTTGATGCAGGAAATGCTTTCTATGGAAGTTCTATTGCAGAAACAGACAGAGGGGAATCTGTTGTAAAAATTCTTAATGCTCTTGGGCTTGATGCAACAGTGCTTGGAAATAATGACTTCAATTATGGAGAAAGAGCAGTTAAATCTCTTGAGATGAGAGCAAACTTTAAAATTCTTGCTGCCAATGTAAAAACTATGGACGATGAACAAAATTTTGTTACACCATATATAATAAAAGAGATAAGAGGTACAAAGGTTGGAATTTTTGGACTTACAAGTCCAGAAGCTTATGATTCAGAAAAAGCACTTCTTGATAATATCACAATAGAAGAACCTATCCTTGCAGCTTCTAAAACTGTAAAAGAGCTTAAATCACAGGGAGCAGAGTTTATAATACTTCTTTCTCATCTGGGAATGAACGAGGAAACAAACAAAGAATGGCAAAGTACAGCTGTTGCTGAAAATGTTCAGGGAATAGATTTGATAATAGACGGAAACAGTAGTGAACCTCTTGAAGATAAAGTTGTTGTAAAAGATACTGTAATAATTCAAACAGGGGAAAATTTAATGAATATAGGGGTGCTAAAAATAGATTTTGATGCACCGAGAAGAGATGAGGAGAGAATATTCTACAAGCTTATAAAAAAAGAGGATATTGTTATGGTAGACGATGTTGCTCCTCAAATGAAGGAAGAAAAAAGCAGTTCCCCTAAATTTGTAACTCATACAGTGGTAAAAGGAGATACTTTATATTCACTTGCTAAAAAATATGGAACAACAGTAGGGGATATTGTGGCACTTAACCCTTCAATAGAAGATGGAAAAACAATAAGTATCGGACAGACATATATTATGACATCTGATGCGAAAATAAAAGAAACAGCTCCTCAAATAAAAGAGGGAGTTATTACTCATACAGTGGTAAAAGGAGATACTTTGTATTCACTTGCTAAAAAGTATGGAACAACAGTTGATGCAGTTGTTGCATTAAATCCTGAAATTACAGACGGACAAAGCATAAAGATAGGACAAAGCTATAAATTCCCAACATCTTCTGCAGTTTCTGAAACTTCATACAAAGCTGAAGAGGAAGAGGAGGTATCAGGAGGTTTCCCTGATGAAAATCCAAATGTGAGAGTGGCAGTTTCTTCAGGAATAGCTAAAGATCCTAAGATAGAAGAGCTTATTGTAAAAATTAAGACAGCACAATCATTTATGAAAACTAGAGAAATCAAAGATAAAACAGATTTTTTGAAATAAAATTGAAATAAATTTAAAAAAGGGAGGAGGAATATTTTGGATTTTTCACTTAACATAAAACAAGAACTAAAACTTGCTCTTACACAGGAGATGAAACTTTCACTGAGTATATTAGAGATGTCTTCTATAGATTTGGAGAAGTTTATTGAAAAGGAATTTTCCAAGAATCCTCTTTTAGAAATAGATTATTCTTCTAAGCCTTATAAGGCTCAAAATGATGATTCAGAAGAGGTTTCTCCCTTTGATTTTATAGCAGAGGAAAAAAATCTTATAGATTTTCTTGAAGAACAAATAGGATATCTTAAAATCTCTAAAGAGATGAGATTTTTATGTAACTATCTTATAAATAATTTGGATAAAAGAGGTTATCTTACTCTTACAAAAGATGAGATAAAGGCAGGGTGTGGCTATCCAATAAAATATATAAATGATGCTCTTGAAATTGTAAAGAATCTTGAACCTGTAGGGATAGGAGCAAAAGATTTAGAAGAGTGCCTTATTATTCAGCTTCATAAAAAAGAGATTTTTGACAGAAAACTTGAGTATCTTATCACTCACTTTATGCAGGAACTTGCAATGAAAAAATATGATGTTATCTGCTCAAAATTAAATATAGAGGAGAAAGATATAGAAAATTATTTAAAAACTATACAGGGATTAAATCCCATTCCTTCAAGAGGATTTTATATGGGGGATAATGTAAGATTTATTCAGCCTGATGCAGAGATAAAAAATGTTGATGGTGTGTATAGGGTAGTGATGTTGGAATCAAGTATTCCAAAAATAAAATTGAAATCAGAAGAGAATGGAGCAGAGAACTCGCCTTATTTCAAAAATTATTTCAATTCTGCTCATAATTTAATAAAATGTTTAGAGAAAAGACAAATAACTCTTGAAAATATTTTAAATATTATACTGGATAGGCAATACGAATATTTTTCAAATCCTGAGGGAAAATTAAATTCTCTTACTTTAAAAGATATATCTTCAGTACTTAAAATGCACAATTCCACAGTATCCAGAGCTGTAAAAAATAAATATATTCTTACAGAAAGAGGTATCGAGAGAATAAAGGATATGTTTATAGCAGACAGTAAAAAAATAACTGCAAAGGACAGAATAGAAGAGCTTATCTTAAATGAAGACAGAGAAAATCCTTTAAGCGACAGTAAGATTGCAGAGATACTTGCAGAAGAGGATATCCCTGTTGCCAGAAGGACTGTTGTAAAATATCGTGAGGAGTTGGGAATTAAGCCCTCACATAAAAGAAAATTAAAGGATAATTGATGATAAAATGGAAAAAACTGCAGAGAAAAGAGAGATTTCTCTTATTGATATAAAAAATCATGTAAAAAAATATGCTGATGTCATCACCAATATGATAAATGTTGATGTAGGAATAGTTGATAAAAATATGCGTCGTGTTACAGGAACAGGACTTTATAAAAATATTGAAGGGATTCCTGCTCTTGGAAGTGTATATAGAAATACTCTTGAAACAGGAAGAACCAATATAATTGAAAATCCCAGACAACATATTCTTTGTGCAGAGTGTAGAGATAAGGAGAACTGCCGTGAAAAGTTGGAGATTGCAACTCCTATTTATTGCCGTGATGAAATTGTTGGAGTGCTTGGACTTGTATGTTTTAACGATGAGCAAAAAACAAAGATTATAAATGATTTAAATTCCTATCTTAATTTTACAAAACAGATTGCAGAATTTATAGGAATAAAATTTTATGAATATCAAGAGGTAGCTCTTCAAAAAGAGAGGGAGGAAACTCTTAATCAAATACTTAATAATATGGCAAAAGGTGTTGTAGTAAGCGACTGCAATGAGGTAGTACTGATGGTGAATAATGCTGCTATGACAAAACTTAAACTTACAAACTCAATAATCGGTAAAGTTTCAAAGGTTATAAGTCAGAATGAAACAATTATGAATGAAGATGTATTCAAATTTTTTATTGAAAATAATGAGTATAATGTTGCTGGAAAAATTATTTCTCTTGCTCTTCCTAATAATAAAAAAGGAAATGCTCTTATCTTTGATGATATTCAAAAAATCAACAGCAGTATTGCAGAGATAGCAAATGGAGATAACACAATTAATCTTGAAAATATAATAGGAAATTCCTATGCTACTCTTCATCTTAAAGAAAATATAAGAAAAGTGGCAGAATCAAATTCAACTGTATTAATTACAGGAGAGAGTGGTACAGGTAAGGAGCTTGTTGCCCGTTCTCTTCATAGTGAAGGAAGCAGGAAGGACAAACCTTTTGTGGTAATAAACTGTTCTGCAATTCCAGACACACTTCTTGAAAGTGAACTTTTTGGATATGTGAAAGGGGCTTTTACAGGAGCAAATCAAAATGGTCGTATGGGAAAATTTGAACTTGCTAATACAGGTGTGATATTTTTAGATGAAATTGGGGATATGCCTCTTTATCTTCAGGCAAAGATATTGAGAGTTATCCAAGATAAAAAGATAGAGAGAATCGGTTCAAATAAAAGTATAGATCTTGATATAAGAATAATTGCTGCAACCAATGTAGATCTTCAGCAGAAGATAAAGGAGCAGAAATTCAGAAGTGATCTTTACTATAGATTAAATGTAATCCCTATGACGATTCTTCCTCTTCGTGAAAGAAAAGAGGATATCATTCCTATAATTAATAATCTTATTTATAAATATAATAAAATTTCAGATAAATTTGTTCATACCATTGAAAAAGATGTACTTGATGCTCTTACAGAATATAACTGGCCTGGAAATGTAAGAGAACTTGAAAATGTTATTGAACTGATGATAAATATGAGCAGTGATGATGGAGTTATTACTAAAAAAATGCTTCCAGCAAATATTCTTAAGACTTCAAAAAATACTGTTTCATCGGCTGACTCTGTAATTTATAAAGAGGATATGACTCTTGATAATTTTCAAGATATAGAAAAGAGATATATTGAAACAGCTCTTATATCTTATGGAGATGATACAGAGGGAAAAAAATATATTGCAGATAAGATGAATATAGGGCTTACTACTCTTTATAGAAAAATGAAAAAATATGGAATAAAATAAAAGGAAGGGGATGTTGCAAATTTGTAAAAAATAAAATTCTCTAAGAAAAAATAGTTTCTATTTATA
>DXWL01000028.1 GCA_019416865.1 Fusobacterium sp. | reverse complement strand
TTTAATATATACATAATGTAGAATATGTAAATTTTTTAAATAAAAAAAGTAAAGAAAAATGTAATTATTGATTTAATCAGCAAAAAATAAAAAATGATTCAAAAAAAATTCATTTTGTTAAATTTTTTCAAAAAACACACGTTTTAATAATGTGCTGATTGTGAAAAAATGTTTTATAAAAAATCAAAAATATGATATATTAAAAATGTTCTCGAGTACAAAATTCAGTTTCTAAACTATACTAATTTATTGGAGGATTTTACTACTATGAAAAAATTAGCATTACTAACAATATTTTGTGCATTAGCAACAGGAACAATGGCGGCGCCTCAAGATGGATGGAATGAGGATATGGTGATATTTAAAAATAATACTCCTAATAAAGGGAATTATTACAGAATACCCGCTATAACAGCAACATCTCAAGGAACTATAGTTGCAGTATCAGATTATAGACATTATGGATCAACAGATATGGGGAATATGGGAACAGGAAGCAGACCTCAAAAAGTAGATTTTGCTGTAAAAGTTTCTCATGATGGTGGAAATACTTGGGTAGAAACAAAATTTGTTACTCCTGAGAATGGAGGAGGAGTAACAGATCCAGCAATAGTCCATGATCCAATTTCAGGAAAAACATTTTTATTTGGATTTCAAAATAGTAACAACATTCATACACCACATAATAAAACATCTTTTTATATGTTTACTTCTGAAGATGGAGGGATAACATGGGATAAAGGTGTTAATATAAAGAATGATGTTTTACCAGAAGGATTTAAAATGGTATTTCAAGGTCCTGGAGGAGGAATGTCATATAATGGTACAATATATGTTCCAATACAATCTTGGCATAATACAACAGGTGATAAACCAAATGTAGGAGGAGTATATCATGATGCTTCATCAGGATTTATATATAGTAATGATGGAGGAAAGACTTGGGAAACTTCTGGATTGCTAAGACCACAAGGTATTGATGTAACAAGTGAAAGCAATATTTTTCATCATGATGGAAAAATATATTTAGCAGCTAAAGCAGAGAAAGGAAATCCTGATAAAAAGAGAGTTGTTTATGCTACTTCGGACAATGGAAAAACTTGGGAAAAAGTAGAAGAAGATTTTATTCCAAATGATGTTGGAGAATGTGAAAGCAGTTCTTTGTCGTTAAATGATCAAGTATATACAGTTGCGTACACAAGGGATAAATATGGAGATACATCAATTCCATCAGATCAGCAAAGAAGACATGGAATTTATATAGCAACAAATACAGGAAGAACAATAGAAGTATTTGATACAAACTCTGATGGATATACATCAATGACACAAGATTTAGACAATTTATATATTCTATTTGAAGGAAAAGGAGATATGTTAATGAGAAGATATGACATAGCTTCAAAAGAATATGCAAATCTGAATGCTCAAATTTTAGAAAGAGGACAAGGACTTTTAGATGCTCAGGACAAATTATTTGCAAGTAGATCATATATTGGAGGAGAATACGCAAATAATAGTGAAAATGGAGCAGAGGCAGTAGTGTTAAATGGAAACTATAAAATAGGAGCTTTCCACAAGAAAACAAATGAAAATAGTAAAGATGTTTATAGAACTATCGAATACAAGACAGAGGAAACAACACTTGTATTATCACAAGATAATGTAATAACTAAAAATGATAATATTTTTATTGGATATCAATATACAGATTTAGAATATGCAAATAAAAGTAAAAATGATATTAATTCATTTGTAATAGGATATTCTTTAAATCATAATTTAGAAAATGATTATATTTATCACTTAGGAATAAACGGAATATATAGTAACAACAAGTTAAAGAGAAATGAACTTGAGGGAGTAGGAAGAAGGGCAGATTTTGATACATACAGTATCAGCCTAAGAAACGAACTTTCCAAAGAATTTGCACTTTTAAATGATATTGACACAAAAATCTCTTTTGGACTTGATACAACAGTATTTGGACATGATAAGATAGATGAAGAAGGTGGAATTAAAACTATAGATGGTGGAAAATGGAATAATGCTGTAGTGGATAAAAGTAAAAATATTTCAAATGAAATCTATGCAGGAACAGAGTTAAACAAGAATATTTATCTAAATGAAAAATTAACTTTAAAATTAGGAGCTAATGCAGAATACAGAAAAGAGTTAATGGATATAGATGATTGGAGAGATGACTTTACAGTTCTTGATGTAACTAAAAAATATGCAACACCAGTAGAAAAACATGAAGCAGGAGTATTTTACACTGGAATATCAGCAGGTTTAGATATAGCTGATAAAGTAGAAACATCAGTTTCTTACAGAATGGATTCAACAGGAGAAAATATTTTTACAGGAACAATGACTTATAAATTCTAGTGGAACTTTAACATAATAATTCTCAAAAAGTGCAGATATATCTCTGCACTTTTTAGTTTTATAATTTATTTTATATTTTCAAAATCTGCATATTTATATAGTATTTCTAAAACTTTTTCAAGAATTTTAACATCTTTTTCAGAAAATCTTGAATAAACTCCACTGTCAATATCAAGGACACCATATTTTTTTCCATTTTTTACAAGAGGGATAACCACTTCTGATTTTGATCTAACATCACAAGCAATATGTCCAGGGAAACTACAAACATTATCAACAACTAAAGTTTGTTCTTTTTCAAAAGCTGTTCCACAGACTCCTTTTCCAATATCAATTCTAGTTGTCGCCGGCATTCCACAGAAAGGTCCAAGAACAAGCTGATTATTTTTTAAAAGATAAAATCCGCTCCAGTTTATATTTTCAAAAAAAGCAGAAATAAAAGCAGCTGTATTAGCAAGATTTGCTGTAATATCAGTTTCTTTAGAGAGATATCCTTCTAAATCATCAAGAAAGAGTTTAGTTTTACTGTCTAAATCTAAATTTTTATAACTATCAATATCAAAAGCCATTGTTTTCACCTCTTTTAAAGTTGTTAAATATTTATGTTATTATACTAAATTTTTTATATTAAAAAAAGTTTTTTTGAATAAAAAATATATTTTTTTATTTTGTACATATATTATAAATAAATACAGAAAACAGTTGATAATGTTTAGAAAAAGACATTTCAAAAAACAATTGCCATTAAAACAGTGTGCATGATAATATACAAGAGTAGACAACAAATTAGACAATAGAGTTTAAAATTAGACATCTAAAATAAAAACAGGAGGATGAAGTTATGAAATATGCAGAAGAAGGTTTACAATATCACATTGGATTAAGACAGGGAGATGTTGGAAAATACGTTATTTTACCAGGAGATCCAAAGCGTTGTGAAAAAATAGCAAAACATTTTGATGATGCAAAACTTGTAGCAGACAGCAGAGAATATGTTACTTATACAGGATATCTTGATGGAGTAAAAGTAAGTGTAACTTCAACAGGAATTGGAGGACCTTCAGCTTCAATCGCTCTTGAAGAACTTGTAAGATGTGGTGCAGATACATTCTTAAGAGTTGGAACTTGTGGAGGAATGCAGACAGAGATAATGGGAGGAGATATTGTAATTGCTACAGGGGCAATTAGAATGGAAGGAACAAGTAAAGAGTATGCTCCTATAGAATTTCCTGCTGTTGCAGATTTAGACATAACAAATGCACTTATAAAAGCAGCAAAATCATTAAACGAAACTTATCATGTTGGAGTTGTTCAATGTAAAGATGCTTTTTATGGACAGCATGAGCCTTCAACAAAACCTGTAAGTTATGAGCTTGAAAATAAATGGGAAGCTTGGAAAAGAATGGGATGCAAAGCTTCTGAAATGGAATCAGCAGCTCTATTTATAGTTGGAAGTTATTTAAATGTTCGTGTAGGTTCATCATTCTTAGTTGTTGCAAATCAAGAAAGAGAAAAACTTGGACTTGAAAATCCTGTTGTACATAACACAGAAGCTGCAATAAAAGTAACTGTTGAAGCAATCCGTAATCTGATAAAGTCAGACAAAGAGTCTGGAAAATAATCCCGTAAACTAATAGGAGAGATAAAATAGATGAGAATTATAATAAATATTTTAGGAATAGCAGTAGTTCTTTTGGCAATGTATATGATTTCAAAAGATAGAAAATCAGTGAAAAAAAGTATAGTTATAAAGGCTATGGTTGTTCAGTTTGTAATAGCTTTTATGCTTGTTAAGTTTCCATTGGGAAGAGTAGTAGTTTCAAAGGTTTCAGATGTTGTAACAAGAGTTCTTGACTATGGAAAAGACGGGATATCTTTTGTTTTTGGAAGCCTTGGATTTGCAGGAGCTCCTACAGGATTTATTTTTGCAACACAAGTTCTTGGAAACATAGTTTTCTTATCATCACTTGTAGGTGCTTTATATTATCTTGGTATTTTAGGATTTATAGTTAAAATAATTGGAAAAGGTGTAGGAAAAATTCTTGGAACTTCTCAGGTTGAGAGCTTTGTTGCTGTTGCCAATATGTTCCTTGGACAGACAGAAAGCCCTATCCTTATCAGTAAATATCTTGGAATGATGACAGAGAGTGAAATCATGGTAGTACTTGTTTCAGGAATGGGAAGTATGTCTGCAACAATTATTGGAGGATATGTAGCTTTAGGAATTCCTATGGAATATCTTTTAATTGCAAGTACACTTGTACCTTTTGGAAGTATTGCAGTGTCAAAAATAATCTATCCTGAAATAGAGATTGCAAAAGAGATAGAAGATGTAAGAATGGATAACAAAGGTGGAAATGAAAATCTTATCAGTGCTGTAACTGAGGGAGCTATGAATGGAATGAATTCTGCTATGGCAATAGGTGCTTCTCTTATAGCAATAATCGGACTGGTTGCCCTTGTAAATGGTATACTTGGAGGAATCGGAGGATATGTTGGAATGAGTACACTTAGCCTTGAAAAAATATTTTCTTATGTTTTTTCACCTTTAGGGTTTATAATGGGATTATCAGGAGAAGAAGTGCTTCTTGCAGGACAGCTTCTTGGAAGCAAACTTGTACTTAATGAGTTTGTGGCATTCCAACAGCTTGGACAGGTAATCCAAAATCTTGAGTATAGAACAGCTCTTATTCTTTCAATATCTCTTGCAGGATTTGCTAATATTTCAAGTATGGGAATTTGTATAGCAGGAATTGCAGCTCTTTGCCCTGAAAAAAGAGGAGTACTTTCAAGACTTGTATTCAAAGCTATGATAGGTGGATTTGTTGTAAGTGTACTAAGTGCTATGATAGTAGGACTTATTACAATGTTCTAATATTTAAAAATGAGGAGAATAAAATGGAAAAATACAGCGAACTTTTAAAATATGCCTATGAGGCTATGGACAATGCTTATGCTCCGTACTCAAACTTTCATGTTGGAGCTTGTGTCAAAACTAAAGATGGAAAATATCACAAGGGTGCAAATATAGAAAATGCTTCTTATGGGCTTACTAATTGTGCAGAAAGAAGTGCTTTGTTTCATGTATATTCATTGGGATACAGACAAGATGATATAGAATGTATAGCAATAGTAGGACAAGGAAATACTCTTATCACACCTTGTGGGGCATGTAGACAAGTTATGATAGAGCTTTTGAAAAAAGATACTCCTGTTGTTCTTGGAACAGGGGAAAAAGTTCTTGTAACAAACATGGAAGAGTTAATGCCTATGGCATTTACAAGCGATGATTTATAATATAAAAAACAGGAGGTAAGATTATGCCAACACCACACAATCAGGCAAAAGTTGGAGAAATAGCAAAAAATATATTAATGCCGGGAGATCCTTTGAGAGCAAAATTTATAGCTGAAACATTTTTAACAAATGTGAAGCTTGTAAACTCTGTAAGAAATATGTTAGCTTTTACAGGGGAATATAAAGGAAAAGAGATAACAGTAATGGCTTCAGGAATGGGTATGTCTTCAATAGGAATATATTCTTATGAGCTATATTCTCAATATGGAGTTGAAAATATAATTCGTGTAGGGTCGGCTGGAGCTTATTCAGAAAAACTTGATCTGTTTGATGTTGTTCTTGCAGAAAGTGCTTGGAGTGAATCATCTTTTGCAAAAACACAAAACGGATATGATAAAGATGTAACTTATCCTGATGAAGAACTTAATAAAAAGATAATTGAAGCAGCAAAAAAATTAGATATCCCTCTTCATATTGATAGAATCCATTCAAGTGATGTATTCTATACAGAGAGCAATGTTGACGGATATAAAGAGATAAGAGAAAAACATGGCTGCAGCTGTGTAGAGATGGAAAGTTTTGCTCTTTTCCATAATGCAAAAGTTTTAGGGAAAAAAGCAGCTTGTCTTTTGACAATATCAGACAGCTTTACATCTGAAAAGAAAGCAACACCTGAAGAAAGACAGACAGCTTTCATCAACATGATGAAAATTGCCCTTGAAACTTTTTGTTAATCATATAGAAGAAAGGAAGCAATAAAAATGAAAAAATATAAAAGAATATTTACAATAGTTGTGGACTCTTTAGGAATAGGAGCTATGGATGACTCTGAAAAATTTGGTGATATTGGTGTAGATACACTGGGACATATTGCAGAATCTGTAGAGAGATTAAATATTCCTAATCTTCAAAAATTAGGAATGGCTAATCTTCATCCTCTTAAAAATGTTGAGCCTGTAGAAAAACCTCTTGGATATTTTATGGAGATGAACGAAACAAGTGTTGGAAAAGATACAATGACAGGACATTGGGAAATGATGGGTCTTAATATAGATAAACCTTTTCAAACTTTTACAGATACAGGTTTTCCAAAAGAACTTATAGAAGAACTTGAAAAAAGAACAGGACATAAGGTAATAGGAAATAAAAGTGCCAGTGGTACAGAAATTTTAGATGAACTTGCAGAGGAAGAGATTGCAACAGGAAATATGATTGTATATACTTCTGCTGACTCTGTTCTTCAAATCTGTGGAAATGAAGAAACTTTTGGTTTAGATGAGCTTTACAGATGTTGTGAAATTGCAAGAGAGTTAACACTTAGAGATGAGTGGAAAGTAGGAAGAGTTATTGCGAGACCATATATTGGTAAGAAAAAAGGTGAGTTTAAAAGAACTGCAAACAGACATGACTATGCTTTAAAACCATATGGAAGAACAGCTCTTAATGCACTTAAAGACAGTAGATTTGATGTGATTTCTGTGGGAAAAATAAATGATATATTTGATACAGAGGGAATCACAGAGGCTCATAAATCAAAAAGTTCTGTTCATGGAATGGAACAAACAATAGAAATTGCAGAAAAAGATTTTACAGGTCTTTGTTATGTAAATCTTGTGGATTTTGACGCTCTTTGGGGACATAGAAGAGATCCAAAAGGTTATGCAGAGGAACTTGAAAAGTTTGATGTAAAATTGGGAGAATTTCTTAAAAAATTAAGAGAAGATGATCTTTTAATAATAACAGCTGATCATGGAAATGATCCTACATATACAGGAACAGATCACACAAGAGAGAGAGTTCCTTTTATAGCTTATTCTCCTTCAATGAAAGGAAATGGAAAAATGGACAGAGCTTCTACTTTTGCTGTAATTGGTGCGACTATAGCTGATAACTTTGATGTAAAAATGCCGGAAAATACAATAGGAACATCAGTTCTTGATAAATTAAATTAAAATTTTTTAAAATCTATGAGGAGATGTTAATAAATTATGAACAGAGATAAAATATTTGCAGCTGTTGACCACACTCTTTTAGGGCAAACAGCAACTTGGGCAGAGATAAAAGAAATACTTGATGACAGTATAAAATACAAAGCAGCTTCAGCTTGTATTCCTGCTTCTTATGTGAAACAGGCAAAAGAATATGTAGGAGATAAACTTCCAATTTGTACAGTGATAGGATTTCCTAATGGATACTCTACAACAGCTGTAAAAGTATTTGAAACTAAAGATGCAATAGCAAATGGTGCAGCAGAAATTGATATGGTAATAAATATAGGACTTTTAAAAGATAAAAAATATGATCTTGTAGAAGATGAAATAAGAAAAATCCACGAAGCTTGTAATGGAAAAATTTTAAAAGTTATAATTGAAACTTGTCTTTTAACAGAAGAAGAAAAAATAAAAATGTGCGAAATAGTAACAAACTCAGGAGCTGAATATATAAAAACATCAACAGGATTTTCAACAGGAGGAGCAACTTTTGAAGATGTGGCTCTTATGAAAAAATATGTTGGAAAAGATGTAAAAATAAAAGCAGCTGGAGGAATTTCTTCTTTTGATGATGCAGAAAAATTTATGGAGCTTGGTGCTGAAAGACTTGGAACAAGCAGACTTGTGAAAATTGCAAAAGCAGGGGCTCCTGTAAACGATAACTCTTATTAATAAATTTACAATTCATATTGTTGACAACTTAAAACAAAAAATATATACTCATACCATAAGGGAATGACACAGTGAAATGGAGGTTAAGTATGTATTACAGTGCTTTTATTGAAATGAAAAATAGTTCGGAAATAAAAAAATGGCTGAATTTTGAAACTAAGGAAGAGATGTACGAAAAGGTATGTACTCCATTTTCTGAAAAAGATGAGTTTGATTTTAATGGAGAGAGTATAAAAAAAGAGGATATAGAAAAAATACTTCTTGTACAGACAGCTATAAAACAACTTGGAGATTATAAACTTGTTGAAAGATTCATAAGAGAAACTCAGGTTTATGGTGAAAAGTTTGTAAATGAAAAATATCCGGGATTTTATGTTAAGGATATTACAGAGGAGTTATTGAAAAAAGAATAAAGATAAAAAAATAAGAGGCTTTGTGCCTCTTTATTTTTTTGATTTTAGTGTTGAATAAAAAACAGTTCCTAAAATGATTACTCCACCTAGAATAACTTTCAAATCAGGAATTTCATGGATTAAAATTCCAGCTAAGATTATTCCATATAGAGGTTCAAGACAGGTAATGATTCCAGCTGTTTGAGTCTTTACATATTTCATTCCTCCAATAAACATTGTATGAGGAAGAGCTGTAAAGACAGTTCCCAAAAGAATTGTAAGTAAAATATTTGAAACAGATATTACAGGCTGTGTCATAAAATAACAAGGCAGAAGAAAAACAGCTGCCATACTTTGTTCACAAAAAGCAATCATTGCCCCACTGTATTCCTGTGTAAATTTTCTGTTCAGTACAGAAAGAAAAGCATAGGTAAATCCAGAAAGTATTCCAAGAAGAGCCCCTACAGTCATGTCATTTCCAAATTCAAATTCAGGAACTACAAAGAATATTCCTATGAATGTAACTACAGCAGTGATAATGTCAGAAATTTGTAGTTTTTCTTTGAAAAAATAAGGTTCAATAAAAGTGGCAAATACAGGAAATGTCGAGAATGTAAGAAGTCCTATTGCCACTGTTGAAAGTTTTATAGATTCATAGAACGTTGTCCAATGGACAGCAAGTAAGAATCCCAACAGAATAAATGAAAGAAAATGTTTTTTATTTTTTAATTTTGTATCTTTTTTCATAAGTTTCATATAAGCAAATATTGAAACAGATGAAGAGATAAGTCTTCCTAAAACTAGAATAGTACTTGGAAGAGTGATAAGTTTTCCAAAAACTCCAGTAAGTCCAAAAAGCAGAACGGCAAAATGTATCTGCATCAGACTACGGCTTTTGTTGTCAAGCATAGTTCCCCCCTAGAATATATTTTATGTCAGTATTTAAAATTTTATATCATAAAAGGGATGAAGTCAATAGGAAGAGAAAAAGATAATTTTGTATGATTGCATAAAATTCTAATATCATATATAATTTAAAATGTATATTATAATAATATTTTCGGAGAGGAGCAAGAAATGCTGACAAGTAAATCTGTGGAATTGTTAAAATTTTTATTAAACAGAAAAGAAAAAATTTTGCTGAAAGAATTGGCTGAGCATTTTAACCTTAGTGAAAGAAGTATTAGATATGAGGCAGAAAAAATAGAAGAAGAAACTGAAAAAGAGAATTTTAAACTTTATCTTAATAAAGGTGAATGTTGGATTGAGAACTATACCTCTCTTGAAAAATTTTTAGAAAATAATACAGGATATGTTCCTTCTCCAAAAGAGAGAGAACTTTATATATTTTTAAAAATATGTTTTGAAAGAGTTATAAATCAGACAATTATTTCTGATGAGCTTGAAATAAGCAAAAGTACTATAAAAACTCATCTTCGTGATATAAGAAAAACTTTGGAAATATATAGTTTGGAGCTGGAGCTTCTTCCTAAAAAGGGATTGATTGTAAAAGGTGAGGAGGAACAGCTTCGTCAGTGCGCTTTAAAAGCAGTATATCTTTCTAAAAAACAAAAAAGCAAGTTTTTAGATGATGTAGTTGCAGGATATTTAAAGAATATAGATGAAGAGGGACTGAAACTTTTCATTAATTACTGCCAAAAACTTATGGATAAGATAATATCAGATGAAGCTTATGAGATAATAGTAAGATATCTGACTATGGTTATCTATTTTAACAGAAAAGGTTATGTAATAGAGAGCATAAAAAATGAAAATTTTCTAAAAGGAACAAAAGAATATGAATCTGTACAAAAATCTAAGGCACTTCTTGAAGGATATTATGAAGTAGAACTTTCAGAGGCAGAATACCTAAAAATAACAGATTATTTTTTAGGAAGCCATACCTATAATATATCATATTCATATTATGAAAACTGGGTTGAGGTAGAAATAATAGTAAGAAACTTTATTGAGAAGGTAAATAAAGAACTTGATGTGGATATTTCCAATGATGAAACTCTTATATTAGGGCTTGTAAATCATATTAAACCTACAATTTACAGAATAAAAAATGGTATCGAACTTGAAAATACAATCTATGAAGAGGTAGCTGAAAGTTATCCAAAACTTTTCTCGCTGGTAAAAAGCAGTGTAGGAGAGCTTGAAAAATTTATAAATAATAAGTTTACAAATGATGAAATTGCATTTATAACAATTCATTTTAAAGCTGCAATTGACAGAAATGCCAAGAAAAAAAGAGAAAAGACAAAAGTTTTAATTGTTTGTGGTTCAGGATATGGCAGTTCAAGACTTCTTGCACAGCAGGTAAAGGATATTTACAGGGTAGAAATTGTAGATACAATTCCAAGATATCTTTTAGAAAAAGTTAATAAGAGAAAAGATATTGATCTTATTCTTACTACAGTACCTATTGAGAATTTTAAAACTGACAGGGAGATAATAAAGGTAAGCCCTCTTCTTACGAAAGAGGATATGCAAAAGCTTGATAATTACCCAGTTCCAAGGGACAGTAAGAAAATACTTTTCTCTGAACTAATAAATGTCATTGAAAAAAATACAGGGGAAAAAGCTTCAGAAAAACTTATAACAGGATTGAAAAATTTTCTTGATACAAGATTAATAGATGATATTTTTCACAAAAAAATTACAATTTTTGACCTGATATCAGAGCAGAGAATAAAAGTTAAAGGAAAAGCAAAAAATTGGAAAGAAGCTATAACAGAAGCAGGAGAACTGCTTTTAAAAGATAATTGTATAGAAGAAGAGTATATAGGGGATATGATAAAGGTAGTAGAAGAGTTTGGAAGCTATATTATGCTTGTTCCAAATGTTATATTCCCTCATGCAAAAGCTAGAAGTAAGGTTAAAAAGACAGCTTTTTCAATGGTTATGTATGATGAAAAAATAGATTTTATAGATGGGCAGAAAATAGATATGGTAATATCTTTCTGTTCTAAAGATGAGAGAGAACATCTAGATGGGTTAATAAATATCATAGATAAAATTGAAGAAAATAGTCTGAAAGAAAAAATTATTAAAAGTAAAAACAGCAAAGAGGTAATAAAATATTTCATAGATTAGAAAAGAGAGTTTAACAACTCTCTTTTTTTTATGAATAAAATAGAATCTTTCATATTTCTTACAAATAAAATATAATAAAATTGAACAAAGTGAAGGGAGATGACAAGAAATGTTAAAAAAAGCTTTAGAAAACAGAGTTAATATAGTTGACAGAGTAGATGGATGGGAAGATGCAATAAGAGTTGCAGCAAAACCTCTTACAGCAGATATGTCTGTTACAAATCATTATGTGGAAGCTATGATAAACAATGTAAAAAAATTTGGTTCATATATAGTTGTAGCTCCAAAGGTAGCAATGCCTCACTCAAGACCTGAGGATGGTGTTAATAAAAATTGCCTTGCTCTGTTAAAAATAAATGAGGGAGTTTTCTTTGGAGAAGAAACAGATGAAGATGAAAAAGTATATGTTCTTTTTGTACTTGGAGCTGTTGATAGTAACTCTCATATAGAAACACTTACAGAGCTTATGGATATAATAGATGATGAAGATAAAATAGAAGCTCTTATAAAAGCAGAAAACATAAATGAAATGTTGGAAATAATTTAATAAAAAAATATATAGAATATTATTAAGGAGGAACAAAAATGATAAAAATTTTAACAGTATGCGGAAATGGAATAGGAAGCAGCTTAATGTGTGCAATGAAAATTGAAGAAATTTGTAAAGAAGAGGGAATACAAGCAGAAGTAGCTTCTTCTGACTTTAACTCAGTTGCAGGAAAAGGAGCAGATCTTATTGTTACAGTAAAACAACTTGCAGATCAATTAAAAGATTACAATGTAGCAGAAATCAGAAGCTACACTAACAAGAAAAAAATTAAAGAAGATGTATTAGATAGAATTAAAGAACTTGTAAAATAATATTTAAAAAATATTTTAAATTTTTAGGAGGAAATTATGAACATTTTAAAAATAATTGCTAATGATATTTTAACAAGTCCGGCATTTTTAATGGGACTTATATCTCTTTTCGGGCTTTTAGCTCTTAAAAAACCTTTTAACAAACTTATAACAGGAACTTTAAAACCAATTTTAGGTTATATTATGCTTGGAGCAGGAGCAGGATTTATCGTAACAAACCTTGATCCTCTTGGAAAAATGATAGAACATGGATTTGGAATTACTGGAGTTGTGCCAAACAACGAAGCTATAACTTCAATAGCTCAAAATCTTCTTGGTAAAGAAACAATGTTTATTCTTGTAACAGGACTTGTAATAAACGTAATAATTGCAAGAGTAACTAAATTTAAATATATATTCTTAACTGGACACCACAGCTTCTTTATGGCTTGTATGTTCTCAGCAGTTTTATCTACATCAGGATTAAAAGGTAGTATGTTAATTCTTGTTGGAGGATTCCTTCTTGGAGCATGGTCAGCAATCTCTCCTAGTATTGGTCAAAGATATACTGACTTAGTAACAGATGATGATGGAATTGCTATGGGACACTTTGGTTCTCTAGGATATTACCTATCTGCTTTCATTGGTTCAAAAGTAGGAAACAGAGAAGACAGCACAGAAGATATCGTTATTCCTGAAAAAGTAAACTTCTTAAGAGATAGTACAATTTCAACAGCAATAACAATGATAATATTCTATATGGTAGCAGCTATTGCAGCAGGACCTGAATATGTTCAAACTAACCTTTCAAACGGAACTAACTACATAGTATTTGCTCTTACTTCAGCGCTAAGCTTTGCTGTTGGTGTTACAATCGTATATAACGGTGTAAGAATGATTCTTTCTGAACTTATTCCAGCATTCCAAGGGGTTTCTCAAAAACTTATCCCTAATGCAATTCCAGCAGTTGACTGTGCAGTATTCTTTACATATGCACCAAATGCAGTACTTATTGGATTCATCTCTTCATTTATCGGTGGAGTAATTGGAATGTTAATTCTTGGAGCAGCAGGAGCAGTACTTATTATACCTGGACTTGTACCTCACTTCTTCTGTGGAGCAACAGCAGGAATATATGGTAACGCAACTGGAGGAAAAAGAGGAGCTATTATTGGTTCATTTATAAACGGACTTTTACTTGCTTTTCTTCCAGCAGCACTTCTTCCAGTATTAGGAAGCATCGGATTCCAAAATACAACATTTGGAGATTTCGACTTTGCAGTACTTGGAATTTTAATAGGTAAAGCAGTAGAAAATATTGGAGAAATAGGAGTATACGGAATAATAGCAATACTTCTTGTAATACTTATTGTTCCTAACTTCATTAAAACAAAATCTCATGTTATAAACGCTAAAGATGAATATTAATAATTAATTTTCTGAACAGACAGAAAGGAATAGATTATGAAAAAAATACTTTGTGTAGGACATTCAGCATATGATATAACTTATCTATTACCTAATTTTCCTATAGAAAATAGAAAATACAAAGCTCAGGACAGAATAATGGTAAGCGGCGGACCAGCTGGGAACGCTGCCTACCTTTTAGGAAAATATGGAGAAGAGGTTTCATATATAACAACTCTTGGAAATGATGTTTATGGGCGTGAAATTTTAAATGATCTTAAAGAAATAGGTGTAGATACTAAAAATATAATTGTAAGAGATGAATTTGTAACTCCATGCAGTATTATAATTGCAAATGGAAGTAATGGTTCAAGAACAATTATAAACTACAGAGAAGAGAGAAATATTGAGGGAGTTGAATTTAAATATACAACAAAACCAGAGATAATTCTTTTTGACGGACACGAACTTGAACTAGCTCTTCAAGCTGCAGAAAAATTCCCTGAAGCTGTAAAAGTTCTTGATGCAGGAACATATAAAGAAGGAACAAAAGTTTTGGGTAAGATAGTAGATTACTTAGTATGCTCTGAAGATTTTGCAAGAGATTACTGTGGAATGGAAAAAATAGAGGAAAAAGATTTCCCTTATGTTTTGGACAGATTAAAAGAGCTTAATAAAAATACAATAATAGTTACTCTTGGAGAAAGAGGATCTATTATGGAAAAAGATGGAAAAGTTGAAAGATTCAAAGCTTTTAAAACAAAAGCTGTAGATACAACAGGAGCAGGGGATATTTTTCATGGTGCTTTTGTATACGGACTTAGCAACAACTTCTCTATTGAGAAAAATATAGAATTTGCTTCTGCTTGTGCTTCACTTTCTGTGGAAAAATTAGGAGGAAGAAATTCTATTCCTGAAATAAAAGATATATTAGAAAGGATAAAAAGAGGTTAATAATAATGAGAAAATATAATTTTAAAGATTTAGGACTTGAAAATACAAGAGAGATGTTCAGAAGAGCTAATGAACAAGGATATTCAGTTCCAGCATTCAACTTCTGTAACATGGAGCAGCTTCAAGCAATTCTTGCAGCTTGTGTAGAAGCTGAAAGCGATGTTATTCTTCAAATTTCAGCAAGTGCAAGAAAATATATTGGAAAAGAAACTCTTCCTTTAATGGTTAAAGGAGCAATAAACGAAATCAGAGAACAAGGATCAAAAATTTCTGTAGCATTAAACCTTGATCACGGAAAAGAAATTGATATGATTAAAGACTGTCTTGATTATGGTTTCTCATCAGTAATGATAGATGCTTCAAAATATGAATTTGAAAAAAATATAGAAATTACAAAATCTGTTGTTGAAATGGCAAAAGAATATGATGCTTCTGTTGAAGGAGAAATTGGAGTTATAAGCGGAACAGAAGATGAACATACATCTGATGACAGCCATTTTACAAAACCTGCTGAAGCAGTTGAATTTATTGAAAGAACAGGAGTTGATTCTCTTGCAATAGCAATAGGAACAGCTCATGGAGCTCATAAATTCAAACCAGGAGAAGATCCTAAATTAAGACTTGATATCCTTGAAGCTATAAAAGAAAAAATAGGAAACTTCCCTATCGTACTTCACGGATCTTCATCAGTTCCTCAAGACTTTGTAAAAAGATTCAGAGAATTTGGAGGAGAAATTAAAGATGCAATAGGTATTCCAGATGAAGAACTTAGAAAAGCTTCAAAATCAACTGTAACAAAAATCAATGTAGATACTGACGGAAGACTTGTTTTTGTAAGCAGTATGAGAAAAAATCTTTCAGAAAATCCAAAAGAGATGGATATTAAAAAGATTTTAGAATTTCCTAGAGAAGAAATGAAAGAGTTTTATAAGAAAAAAATAAACTCTGTATTCAAAACTAAATAATAAAAATAATCCCCCAGTTATATGGGGGATTTATTTTTATATTTTAAAGAAATATCCATTTTCTTTTAAAACTTCAGAGAATTTTTCCAAGTTTTCCTCTTTTATAATAACATGAAAATTTTCTGCCTTTAAAATAAGACTTGAAAGTCTTGAATCTTTTGTGATAATACTGATTAAATTTTTATCCTGTTCAAGTTTTAAAACTCTGTATTCAGGGACAAGCTGTACATATTCCATTCTTTTTAATAACTCCTCAAAAAACTTCTGCCATACTTCATTTAGGTCAGATTTTATTTTTTTCTTAAACTCAGCTGTTTTTTCAAGAATATCTTTTTTACAAGATATCTTTCTTAAAAAACTTTCCTGTGTTATTTTATATTTGTTGTCAGCAATTCTTATACCTATACTTTCAAGGAAAAATGCTTTTACAGGAGAATCACCTATAAGAGTAACAATAAGTCTGTCATCTTCAAGAATAGCTTCTCCCTCTTCCTCTTCTTTAAAATCATATTTATCTTGTCTGCCGAAAATATATTTTCCAAGTGCAGTAAATTTGACAGCCTTTATACCATCAAATTTTGAAAGATATCCGTGTTTTAGGTAAAGAGCATTATTTTCTGAAGGCAGGTCATAATATATTTCAAGAACTCCCAGTACATTTAGAATAAACAGTACTGACTTAATAAAAGGTTCAATAATATAAGCTTTATATTTAAAATATGAAAGGATTTTAGTTCTTTCATAATTTGCCTCATTAATATAAATATATTCATATACCTCTTTGAAATCTAAAATCTCTGTAAACTTATCTCTGTAAAGAATATATTTTATAATATTGTCAACACTTACAGGAGCATTATCAGGTATTTCAAGAACAGCATCTTTCACACTTGCAATTGCTCTTTTTATCTCATCATTATCTTTGTCTATTTTTCTTACTCCTTTCAGATAGTTAAGATATAGACTTATATATACTGAATTTTCATCTTTAAGACTTTTTCCTGAAAGAAAATCATTTACAATATTTTTGATATTACTTATTCTAAAATATTCACGAGTGAGATACTCTTTTTTCAATAGGAAGAAAAACAGAGCAATTGTTTCTGTCTTTAAAAAGTCCAAATCCTTTGCATCTTTATAATATTCATGTATATTACAATATTTACACATATCATTTTTGGAAGCTTTTAAAAGTTTTCCGCTTCCTGAAAGCTGTAGTTTTCCATCATAGAAAAAATTGAAATAACTTGCCAAATTTTCAACTATGTAGTTTTCGTTGTTATCTATAAGAAGTTTTTTATCTGGTTCACAAGTGTGAATATAGTAATCTCTTATCTTAGGAAGAAAGGCTCTGTATACTCTTACAATATCATTATCTATATAGAGATATTCATCTTTTTTTACTCCCTCTCCTATTTTGAAAAACAGATAATCATCTTTTAGATTGATAGCAGCAGTAAATTCTTTTCCTGGCTTTTGAAATTTTTCTCTGTCTTTTATGGGCATTCTTCCTTCCCATGCAATAGTGGTAAAAATCTCTTGAATATCTTTTGGAAGAGTTTCAAATATAGTAAGAAATACATCCTTTTTCCAAAATACTTGTTCCATAAGATCTAAAAATTTGCTTTTATTGCTGTCAATGGTAATAAGGGAGATTTCAAAAAGTCCAAGACTGCTTCCAATATACCCTTCTGCTATCCAGTTAAGAAGATAATGTTTAAAAATTCTAAAAAGTTCCTCTTTGGTATAAAACCTGTCCAGTGCTTCACGAAATCTTGTTTTGCTAATTGCCATAATTTTCTCCAATCTTTTTAATTACCTAAAATAAATTCTATATCCTCTGCACTCAGATTTTTAACAGATGTTCCTTCGTCAGAGATAAGGCTGTCCACAAGTCTGCTCTTTGTTTCTTGAAGTTTTAATATTTTTTCCTCTATAGAATCTTTTAAAATAAGTTTGTATGAAAATACAGTTCTGTCTTGTCCAAGTCTGTAAGCTCTGTCAACAGCCTGATTTTCAACAGTTTTATTCCACCAAGGATCATATATAAATATAGTGTCTGCTGCAGTAAGGTTAAGTCCAACTCCTCCTGTTTTAAGAGTCATAACAAATACTTTATATTGACTGTCATTTTGGAATTTATCAACAAGAATATGTCTGTCCTTTGTAGCTCCCGTCATTGAAAGATATTTAATATTGTTTTTCTCAAGTTCTTTACATATTCCTTCAATAGAATTTATATAGTTTGCAAAAACAAGAACTTTATGATCATTTCTTACTGCATCAATGATATTTTCCAGCACCACATCTTTTTTGCTGGAAGTGATACGTCCGTTTTTGCTTTCAGGACAGCTTGTTATTTGTCTAAGTTCATTTAATGCCTGAAGAATATAGAACTGTGTTTTTCCCATTCCATAAGCTTTAAGATTTTGATGTATAAGGTCGTAGTAAGTTTTTCTTCTTTCCTCATAATATTTTTTATGGCTTGGATTCATTTCTACATAAAGAACTTTTTCTATTTTTTCAGGAAGATCTTTTAAAACATCCTTCTTGATTCTTCTTAAGATAAAAGGATATATTTTTTTCTTAAGTTCCTCTGCAGCCTCTTTATCATTGTCTTTTTGAATAGGAATTGCATAATATCTGTTGAACTCCTCTGCTGAACCAAACATTCCCGGATTTAAAAATCTGAAAAGTGAATAAAGTTCTCCCAAATTGTTTTCAACAGGAGTTCCTGAAAGAGCCACTCTGTTTTTACATTCTAAAAGCATAACAGCTTTTGTTGTCTGTGCATTTGCATTTTTTATATTTTGTGATTCATCAAGAATAACAAGATCAAATTTATATTTTTTAATTTTTTCAATATCGTTTCTTATAGTTCCATAAGTTGTAAGAACAACTTCATTTTCTTTGAAAGTTCCAAGTTTTCTTCCATTTCCATAATAGATTCCTGTTTTCAGACTTGGACTGAATTTTTGAATTTCATTTTCCCAGTTAAAGATAAGACTCTTTGGCATAATAATAAGAGTTTTCTTTTTTCTTTTTCCAAGTGAGTGCATTCTTGTAATAAGGGCTATTGCTTGTAATGTTTTTCCAAGTCCCATGTCGTCAGCAAGACAACCTCCAAGATTGTTGTCTGCTAAATAACACAGCCATTTATATCCATATACTTGATAACTTCTTAAATCAACATTTATTGCAGGAATGTTGATATCATAATCATTTACATTATTAATTCCAAGAAAGAAATTTTTATGTGATGCTATCTCTTGCTGAATTGTTTTACTGTCTATCATCTCTTCCACAAGAGGAAGGTCGAAGAAAGAGAATTTAACTTTTCCCTCTTCAGATTTTTTAAATACTTTTTCAAGTTTTTCTATATATTTTCTATTGATAACAGCATTTGTTCCGTCCCCTAAAACTATGTATGAATCTTTTTTCAGTTTTTCCAAAACATCAAGAATACTGAATTTTTCATTTTCTATTTCAAGCTCTATATTTCCTTCAAGGAAATCAATAGAGTGCGTAAGTTTTCCTACTATTTTTGGTGTTACAGGTTTAAGTTTATAAGACTGAAGTTTATCAGTTCCTATAATTCTGAATTTTCCTGCAAGTTGAAGAAGATCCTTTGTAACAAACTCTTTTGCAATTTTTTTCTGAATGATAATAAGGTTATCTGTATCTATAAAAAATCCATGTTTCACATTAAATTTTTTCTGATATTTAGAAAGAGTTTTTGATATTTCATTTACAAGGTGTATAATACTTCCTTCAGGACGACAGATATATATTTTTTTCTCAAGATTATTTATAACTACAATCTCATCTATATCATTTTCTTTGATAAAACTGTCTGTAATAGTTGAAAAACACATAACTATTTTTAGATAAAGACTTTTATCTTTTGCAATTTTTTCAATTGTGATTTGAGGAATCCCAGTTATAGTTTCTCTGTCGGCTACCTCATATCCTTTATAATCAAAGACAATACTTTTAAAAGATTGATGTGCTAGAGTAAGAAAAGCCTCTAGTTCATCTTTTTTTATAGGTGAAAATGTTTCTTTAAGCATTTGGAAGTCGTCATCAAGCATTTCAAAGCAATAGATAACTCCTTTTCTATAAACAATACTATCTCCTATAATTTTAAAATCATTATATTTTTTATTAAGAAGCACAACAGGTTTTACCATGTCAGGCTCATTTTCAACATCTTCAATTTTTAAAGTAATTTCATTTTCAGTAAGACTCCATACAATTTTTTGGAAATCCTCAGTAACAAAATTTTCAATGTGTTTCAAACATTCTTCAAATTCATAAAAATCGTCTAAATAGACATTCTGTATAGTTTTTTCCCAGTCGATAAAAAAGACATCTTCATTTACTTCAGTGAGAAAAGAAACAGCTTTTTTTATATAAGGATCTTTTATATCATAGTAACAAAAAGAATCTATAACTTTTCCATCTCTTGTAACAGGTGAAACATATCCTCCGTTTTCATCTATCTTTAACATGAAATAAATTTCTTTTTCATCTTTATAATTCTCGTTAGTATCAATTTTAGCCATCAATATTATTCCTTATAGTTAATTTGTTTAGAATATATTATACCATAAAAATAAGATTTATACCAATTTTTTCACTGGGGCATGTAGGATTTTGAGCTAAAATTAATCAAAAAATATGAATAAAGTTTTCACCTTTTCTTAAAATCAAGTTATATAAAAGCAAATTTTATTTTTTTAGTTTAAAAACTTGAATGTTATAATATTAAATGTATTTTTTGATTTTTTCAAAAATTTCTTTTAAACTTTTTGTAATTTAAAAGCATCAAAACAGCATAACAAAATCATATTTATAAAAGGAGTGGTTATGGACGAACAAAACAATAACAAACTTGGTTTGATTGGACTTGTTGCCATAGTCGTCAGCTCTATGATAGGGGGAGGTATTTTCAATCTGCCATCAAACATGAGTATCGATGCAGGATTTGCTGCAGTAACAATCTCATGGATAATAACAGCAATTGGAATATATTTCCTCGCAAACACATTCAGTATTTTATCTGATAATAATCCAGAGCTTCATTCAGGAATTTATTCCTATGCAAGAGCTGGATTTGGGAAATTTACAGGATGTGAAATAGCATGGGGATATTGGCTTAGTTCAATCTTTGGAAATGTTGCTTTTGCTGTACTGCTAATGCAAACAATTGGGTATTTTTATCCTATATTTAATGGACAAAATGTAGAGTCTTTTATAGGTGGTTCTATATTTATATGGATAATGTACTTTATAGTTATTTGCGGTGTTACAAAGGCTACATTTTTGAATAACATTGCTACTTTTGCAAAACTTGTAGTACTGGCAGTGATTCTTTTTTATTTTGCTAAAGGGTTTAATTCCCATACAGCAGCATATGATATGTATGGACAGATTGAAAATTTGGGAAGTATGACTCAGCAGATAAAAAGTACAATGCTTATTACACTTTGGTGCTTTATAGGACTTGAAGGGGCAGTAGTTCTTTCAGGAAGAGCAAGAAATCCAAAAGATGTAGGAAAAGCTACAGTTCTTGGAATTCTTATCTGTGTGGTAATATTTTCAGTTCTTTCTATACTGGCTTTTGGAGTGCTTCACCAAAGCAAACTTTCACAGCTTCCTTCTCCATCAACAGCATATGTTCTTGAGAAGATAGTGGGAGAATGGGGTGCCGAATTTGTAAATATAGGAATTATAATTGCTCTTTTAGGATGCTGGTTGTCATGGACTGTAATAACAGCAGAAGTTCCATATATAGCAGCACTAGATGGAGTATTTCCTAAATTTTTAACAAAGGTCGATAAAAATGAAACCCCTACAGCATCACTTTTAATGTCTACAATTGCTATGCAACTTGCTATGTTTATCGTACTTTATAGCAATAATGCCTGGCTTTTCCTTGTAGATATAACAGGGCTTATGATTCTTCCGCCATATATAGCAAGTACTATGTTTTTACTGAAAGAGGTAAAAAATGGAAATCTTAAGAATATTGGTGCAGGGAAACTAAGAATAGCTTTCATATCGGGATTTATAGCATTTATATTTACAGTATGGCTGCTGTTGTCTTCAAAAATAACACTGCTTCTAGTTTCTACAACTATTTTTGCACTGGGAATAATAGTATATTCAGTGTCAAAACAAGATAGAAGCAAAGGAATTTTTGTGGGAAAAGAGAAATTTTTTGCATTTATTCTTGGAGCAATAGGAATAATCTCGTTTGTGCTTTTAGTTTCTGGTAAACTTAATATCAATAATTAATGATGCGTGAAGGAGTGATACGAAATGAAAAATTTAGAAGGAGAAACATACGAAGTACTTTTTGTACAAAATAGAAATGATAAAGAAGAAAGCAGTATAACAGGAGTTATTAAAAGTCTTAAAGAAGAGATAGAGAGAAGAGGGGTAACAGTAGTTACTGCTGATTCCATTGAAGATGCAGAAGATCTTATTAAAATAAACAAAGAGATAGATTGTCTGCTTGTAGATTGGGACTCAAAACATGGAGTAAAAGGACATGAAGAAAAACTTGAAAGATTTATAAAAAATCTTCACACAAGACAAGAAAATGTTCCTGTATTTCTTTTGGCAGAAAATGAAAAAGCTGCTGATTCATTAAAAGCTGAAACATACAGCCAAATAAATGAGTATGTATGGCTTTTAGAAGATTCACCTGTATTTACAACAGAGAGAATATCTGCTGCAATAGAAAGATATAGAAAACAGCTTCTTCCTCCTCTTGCAGCAGCAGTAATGAATTATGAGAAAAAAGCTGAATATTCATGGGCAGCTCCAGGACACCAAGGAGGAGTGGGATTTACTAAAACTGCAGTAGGAAAAAAATTCTATGATTTCTATGGAGAAAATCTTTTTAGAACAGACATGGGAATAGAAAGAGCTGAACTTGGTTCTCTTCTTGATCATACAGGATATTTTGGAGAAGCTGAAAAATATGCAGCAAAAGTTTTTGGTTCTGACAGAACATACTCTGTTCTTGGAGGAACTTCAGGTTCAAACAGAACAATAATGCAGGCATGTATTAAAGATAATGACATAGTTATAGCAGACAGAAACTGTCATAAATCAATAGAGCAAGGACTTATACTTGGAGGAGGAATTCCAGTATATATGACTCCTACAAGAAATAGATATGGAATAATAGGACCTATTCTTCCATCTCAAATGGATGAAAATACAATAAAAGAAAAAATAAAGGACAGCCCTCTTGTAAAAGCTAAGGGTAAAGAAAATGAAAGAGCTGTTTATTCAGTTGTAACAAACTGTACTTATGATGGAGTAACATATAATGCTAAAAAAGTTGAAGATTTCCTAGAAAAATCATCTGATATAATTCACTTTGATGAGGCATGGTATGGATATGCAAGATTTAATCCAATCTATAAAAATCACTTTGCCATGAGAGGAGAGCCTGATGAAAACAGAGAGAAACCTACTGTTTTTGCAACTCACTCTACTCACAAACTTTTAAATGCTCTTTCACAAGGATCATTTATCCATGTAAGATATGGTAAAAAAGTTATAGATGAAGGAAGATTCAACCAAGCATATATGATGCACGCAACTACATCTCCCCTATATGCAATAGCAGTATCAAATGATATAGCAACAGCTATGATGGACGGAGAATCAGGAAAATCTTTAATGAAAGAGGTAGTTGAAGAGGCAGTTGAGTTCCGTAAAGTTATAGGAAGATTATACAATCAATATGAAAATAAAAAAGATTGGTTCTTCAAACCTTGGAATGCAGAAAACTACCACGATGAAAAAAATGGAAAAACAGTACCTTTCTATGAAGTGGATACAAAGGTATTAGCAGAAGATCAAAAATTCTGGATAATGAATCCTAAGGATTCATGGCATGGATTTAAAAATCTAAGTGATGACTGGTGTATGCTTGATCCTATAAAAGTAAGTATTCTTACTCCTGGAATGGGAGAAGATGGAAATCTTCTTGAAAAAGGTGTTCCAGCAGCTCTTGTATCAGCTTACCTTAACAGATATGGAATTGTTCCTACAAGAACAACAGATTTCCAACTTATGTTCCTATTCTCAATGGGAGTAACAAAAGGAAAATGGGGAACTCTTGTAAGTGTTCTTTCAGAATTTAAAAAGTACTATGATAAAAATGCTCCTCTAGCAGAAGTTCTTCCAGAACTTGTAGCAGAATATAAAGATATTTATGAAAATATGGGAGTGAAAGATTTAGGAGATAAGATGTTTGAATATTTAAGAGAACATAATCCTGGAGAAGTTTTAAATGAAGCTTATTCAGTACTTCCTACTCCTATAATTACTCCAAGAGAGGCATATAATAAGATAGTTAGTGATGAGGTAGAGCTTGTTCCTGCTGAAAAACTTGCAGGAAGAACAGCAGCCAATTCAGTAATACCATATCCTCCTGGAATCCCAATGCTTATGTCAGGTGAAAGTTTTGGAGATGAAAACAGCCCTCAGATAAAATATCTGAAAGCTCTTTCTCTTTGGGACAAAGCCTTCCCAGGATTTGAGCATGACACAGAAGGTACAGAAGTTATAAACGGAATTTACCATGTAATGTGTATAAAATAAAAAAAGATTTCCCTGCTTTAAAAGAGCGGGGAAATTTTGTATAATAATAGGATAAAAATTTTGAGTGTTTAAAAGGGGATTTTATGACGAAAATAAATTTTATAAGCAGTTTTGTGGTTAATATTTCCATAGAGATTTTATCAGCACTTGTATTTATATCAGGAGCTTTGCTTCTGTTTTCAGGAGCAATCCCTCCCAATATTGCTCATATGAAAATATTGGAAAAACTTATCCCACAAAATGTGATAATAATATCTCATCTTTTGGCAAGTATAACAGGAACACTTCTTATGATACTTGCTTATGGTTTAAGAAGAAGATTGGATACAGCATATTTTATGACAGTGATTTTAGTTTCTTTGGGAAATATATTTTTAATTTTTAAGGGGTTTCACTATGAAATATTTATTCTTATGTCTGTTACCCTTATTTTTCTGTTTTTTGCAAGAGGTAAATTTTATAGAAAATCTTCTATTTTAAGTGAGGATATCAATATAAAATGGGTAATTTTAACAGGAGCTGTAATAGCTTTTGCAATATATTTGGGATTTCATTCATTTAAAAATGTTCCTTATAAAGATGAATTATGGTGGCAGTTTACTTTAAATAATGGAGCTCCCATGTTTTTAAGAGCTTCTCTTATGAGTGTGATAATATTTATAGTATTTATAATGCTGAGAATATTTCGTCCTGCTGTGCAAATAGATAAGATAAAAAGTAAAGATGTAAAAGATGAAATTAAAGAGATTATGAAGTTTTCATCTGCTACAAATTCCAATCTTGCTCTTTTAGATGATAAATACATATATTTTAATGATAAGAAAAGTAACTTTATAATGTATGGAAAAACAAATAAAAGGCTTGTAGCTATGGGAGATCCTGTGGGAGATGAAAAAGATATAAGAGATACAGTTTGGGATTTTTACAATATAAGCAGAAGAAGCGGATATAATGTTGCTTTTTATGAAGTGAGCAAAGATTATTTAAACTGTTATCTTGATATAGGATTAAAGCTCTTTAAAATAGGTGAAGAAGCTGTAGTAGATTTAACAAAATTTACTTTGGAAGGTTCTTCACAAAGAAAGCTGAGATATACTTTTTCAAAATGTACAAAGGCTGGGATAACTTTTGAAGTAATAGATTTTGAACCTGTAAAAGATAAGCTGAAAGAGATTTCAGAAAGTTGGTTAAAAAATAAAAATGGTGCTGAAAAAGAGTTTTCTTTGGGAAAATTTGATGAAGAATATCTGAAAAATTTTAGAATAGCTGTTTTGAAACATGATGGTGAAATAATAGCTTTTGCAAATTTGTGGGAAACATATAATAAAAATGAACTTTCAATTGATCTTATGAGATATAATGAAAAGGCACTTACAGATTCGATGGAGTTTTTATTCATTAATATTATGCTTTGGGGAAAAGAAGAGGGGTATAGAAGTTTCAATCTTGGAATGGCTCCCCTTTCAGGTCTTGAATATAAAGGAGGAACATCTCTTTGGAATAAATTGGGAGCTTTTATTTTTAAAAACGGCGGAAACTTTTATAATTTCCTTGGACTTAAAAACTTTAAGAATAAATTTAATCCTGTATGGCGTCCTAAATATATAGCTATTTCAGGTAATTTCAATCTTCCTGCTGCCCTTAATGATATAGCAGTTCTTGTGTCAGGAGGATTAAAAGGGGTAATTAAAAAATAAAATTAAAAGAGGGTAGAGTACAAATAATACACTATCCTCTTTTTGTTATTTTAATATTTTTTATTTTTAGCTCTTTTAATTTCATTTTTGAAAATCTGTCGTTTCTGTCAACAAGAAGTGAAACAGGAACACATATTTTTTTATTTTGTTTTATTTCTTTAACAGCAAGATATACAAGAATAGAGATTTTATTAGTTTTAAGGAGAAAAGAAAATTCTATTTTACTGTTCCAAATAACATTTAAATCATATTGAAGAGCAGTATCAGTATTTTCAAGAAGAGTCTTTAATACAGGAAAATAAGTCATTCTATCTCTTAATTCTTTAGTTAAAGTAAAAGGTTCTTTTTCCAACAAATAATTAAGTGTTATTTTATTATTTTCTATATCTTTGTTTATATCACTTGAATATTTGTATGATTTTATTTTTTTAAATTTATGAAGTCCAAGCAAATGACTGAAATTATTTTCTTCAAAAATTATAATCAATTTATTCTCATCATTCAATGTGTAAGTATATTCGTAAGGACATATAAAATTTTTGTAAAATATAAAAAATTCCTTTAAATTAACTTGTGAAAAAGAGATTTTTTTAAATTTATTATTAAAATTAATTACCATAAGTATTTTCTTCTCCAAATTTTAAATATAAAAAAAGTCCTAAACTTTTAAAAAGTAGGACTTTTTATTGCAGTGGGTATCTTTTCTAGCTGTTTTCCCTCAGCACTAAACTTGGTATCTGAAAGCCCCCAAGTGGGTTTCCGCCCCTGCAATCAAGGAGTACTGCCGTTTCCTTATACTCAAACGGTCGAGATTCAACAAACTTCTTTTGTATAATTATTATACCTTTTTTTCTTTAATTTGTAAAGGTTTATCAATTTCTTAAAAAGGGAAGTATACCTTCAGTTATAACGAGTTTTCTTTTTCTGTA
>DXWL01000027.1 GCA_019416865.1 Fusobacterium sp. | reverse complement strand
TTTTAATATAGTATATAATATAGTAAAATGAAAAGTTAAAAAGGAGAGGATAGAATGAAGAGTTTTGATTTATTAAATGAAAAACAGAAGGAAGCAGCAACATATATAGATGGTCCTCTTCTTATAATTGCAGGTCCAGGTTCTGGGAAAACAAGAACTTTGGTTGAAAGGGTATCGTATATTTTAAATAATACAGATACAGAGCCTCAAAATATTCTTCTTGCTACATTTACAGAGAAGGCTTCCAGAGAATTGATAACTAGAGTTTCTGAAAATATATCAGGAGATATAAATTTAAGTGAGATGTATATTGGGACAATTCATTCAATTTGTCTTAGAATAATAGATGAAAATATAGAAAAATCTGTTCTTAGGAGAAATTACAAAGTATTAGAACCTCTGGAGCAAAGATTTTTTATCTATACAAAATTAAAAAAATTTGAAGAGGTTGAAGGATTTGAAAAATTTTTTCATGGAATGAATGCTGCAAACAGATGGAAAAAAGCAGGTATTCTTCAAAAATGGATAGATAAAATAAATGAAGAAAGACTGGATAATAAAAATATAATAGAGAGCAGAAACAGCAGAGTTGTTTTTTTAAACAGAATACATGAAATATACAGAGTTCTTCTTTTTCAAGAGAATAGTATAGATTTTTCAAATATTCAGCTTGAATGTTACAGACTGCTTATTGAAAATCCTGATATTTTAAAAAATATTCATGAGAAAATTAAATATCTCATGATAGATGAATATCAAGATACTAACTCAATACAGGAAAGAATATTTCTGCTTATTGCAGGAGAGAGAAAAAATATCTGTGTTGTGGGAGATGATGATCAAGGTATTTACAGATTTAGAGGAGCTACAATAAGAAATATTTTGCAGTTTCAGAAAAATTTTAGAGATGGTGAATGCAGAAAGATTGAACTTGATGTAAATTATCGTTCCAATGAAGATATAGTAAATTTTTGCAATAAATGGAATAGCCTTTTAAAATGGGACGGATGGAGATATCCTAAAAATATTGTATCAGGAAAAGAGAGAATTAATAATACTCTTGGAGTTATAAAAATATCTGAAAAAACAGAAAGCAGATGGGAAGAAAAGCTTTTTAGATTTATCAGACATTTGAAAAAAATAGGTAAGATCAGTGATTATAATCAAGTTGCTTTTCTGTTTCGTTCTGTGAGAAATTATAGAAGCTTAAGACTTATGGAAGCTCTTGAAGCAAGAGGTATACCAGTATATTCTCCTCGTTCCAATATGTTTTTTAAAAGAGAGGAAATTCATTTTGTAATTGGATTACTCATTAAAATACTTCCTCAAACAGAGGAGCTTATATTTGGTAAAAGTTATGGAGTGGAAGGATATTATAGAGAATGTTTAATGGCTGCAGAAAAAAATTTAAAAGAAGATGAAGAATTGAAAAAATATATAGATTCTTTTAAAGTAAGAGAAATTTTACCTAATTTTTTAAGTTTATTTTATGAAATTATTTCTTTCCCATGTGATAGTTTAAAAAAATATTTTAATTTTTCAGAAAATCATATTTTAAAAAATAGAGGGGCATATAATTTTGGAATAATGTCCCAAATTTTAGAAAAATTTGATAATCTGTGCAGTGTTGAAAATATTACAGAAAAAAATTCAGAAAAGCTTATAAATTATTTTTTTAATATACATCTAAAGTTTCTTATAGATTCAGGTGTAGGAGAATATGAAAATATGAGGGAATATGCTCCTGAAGGGGCTGTGTCTTTTCTTACTATTCATCAAGGAAAAGGGCTTGAGTTTCCTTGTGTGATAGTGGGATATTTAGATGAACTTCCTAATGTAGATAAAGATGATGAAGCACAAAAACAATTGGAACTTGTTTTTTCTCAAAATTTTGAACCTGAATATAGAATAAAGGAATTTGATTTTTGGCGTATGTATTACACAGCTTTTTCAAGGGCACAAAATCTTTTGGCACTTACTTGCATAGAAAATAGTTATAAGCCAATACCGAGCATTCCTTTCAGACCCATATATGAAGATTTAAAAGATGCAGTAGATGGAGATTTTGAATTTCATAAACTAGGATTTGAAGAAATAAAGAAAATAAATATAAAAGAGATCTTTGCTTTTACATCGCATATAAGCCTTTATAAATTATGTCCGTTACTTTATAAAATACAGAAAAAATATGAATTTGTATTTCCAAAAAATATTGGTATGATTTTTGGTATTCTTGTTCACGAAACTTTGGAAGAGATAAACAGAGATATTTTTAATGGAAAAATTATTTCAAATGAAATAATTTTACAAAAATTTAAAGAAAATTATTTTAATCTTAAAAGAAATTATAAAATTAATTTAGATGAAGAAGTTTTAAAATCCGGAGAAAAATATATATGTGATTATTATGGAAATAGTTCTGAAATATATAGTAATATAAAGGATATTGAAATAAAAATTTCTTTTGTAAAAGAAAAATATATTCTTGAAGGAACAGCAGATCTTGTTATTGAAAAAAATAGAGAACTTGAAATAATTGATTTTAAAACAGGAAAACGAAAACAATCTTCAGAGGAAATATATATTAACCAGCTTGAGATATATGCTTATCTTTTAGGAAAAAAATATGGAAGAAAAATACAGAGAGGAAAAATTTATTATTTAGGAGAAAATGATTCTAAGAAAATAACAGAAGTAATATTTACAGAGGAAAATTTAAAAAGAGCAATAGATGACTTTAACAGTGTAGCTGAAAAAATATTGGCAGAAAATTACGAAACTAAGTTTGACTTAGAAAAAGAAAAATGTGCCTCATGTATTTTTGCAGCATATTGTAAAAATGAAAATAGAATATAAAATAAAGAAAATCATTAAAATAAAAGGAGAACTATGTTTACAGATAAAGGAAAATATTTTCAAATAGATGATTTTGAAAAATATGGAATAACAGCAGTGTATACTACAAAAGAGATAGGTGATATAGATATTCTTTTTAAGGATAAAGAAAAAAGTTCTGAAAATATAGAAAAATGTTTTGGAAAAAAGAATGCAGTGGTTGTATATGCTAAACAAAGCCATACAGATAATATAGTTTTTATAGAAAAAGATACAGAAAAATATTTCTATGAAGATGTTGATGGATTTATCACAAAGAGAAAAGATATAGTTCTTATGACTCAGTATGCAGATTGTCTGCCTATTTTTCTTTATGATAAAGAAAATGATGTAATATCTGTATGCCATTCTGGTTGGAAGGGAAGTTTTAAAGGAATAGGACTTAAAGCTATAGATTTAATGAATGAAAAATATGGTTCAAAGCCTGAAAATATAGTTGTTGCTCTTGGAATTGGAGTACAATGTAAGAATTATGAAGTAGGGGAAGAATTTTATAATGAATTTAAGGAAAAATTTGACAATGAACTTATTGAAAAATCTTTTAAGTTTACAGCAGGAAAATGGCATTTTGGAAATATTGAATTTAATAAAATAAGACTCTTAAGAAAAGGTATTCTTTCTAAAAATTTAATTGTATCTCATGAATGTACTTATGGTAATACAAGATTTAACTCCTTTAGGAGAGAGAAAAATAAAAACAGGAATGGAGGATTAATTTTTTATAAATAACCTTTTATGAAAAAATCTGCTGAGAATTTCAGCAGATTTTTTAAATATCACTTAAAACTTTAATAACTTTTCCCACAACTTTAAAGTGTTCTTCAGGAGCAATATATATTGGAGCATAGTTAGGATTATCGCTTACAAGAGCAATATAGTTTTTAGTAATTTTTAGTCTTTTAACATAAGCTTGTTCATCTACAAAGAAAGCTCCTATATCCCCGTTTCTAAGCTCTACACCTTTTTTACAGATAATTATAGATCCATCTTTAATTGTAGGTTCCATAGAATCTCCCACAACATTTACAGCAAAAATATTTTTTCCAGTATTACGAATTCCAGGAAGAACAATATAATCTGTTATATCTTCATCGGTAAATGCTCCAGGTCCTGCTGAAATTCTTTCAAAAAGAGGAACAGCATTTTTATTATCCTCAAAAAAATCCTGCATACTGTTTTTATCTTTTTTAGCAATCTCTTTTTTTAATTCAGTTAAAGTATCTAAAATAACTTTTGGTGTTCTTTCAACAGCTGCCAAATAAAGCATATGCTGTTTTTCTTTTTCATTAAGCTCAAGAGCTTCAGCTATTCTATCAAGAATATCTTGACTTGGAGGATTTCTGACTTCCCCTCTTTCTATTGAATTAAAATATGATTGAGTGATACCTGCAAGTTTTGCAAATTTGTTTTGACTGTATCCCAACTCTTCTCTTTTTGTTTTCAAAAAAGTAATAAAATCCATAAGAGGCCTCCTTATATTTGTTCATAGTTAAATTGTACTATAAATTTTAATAGATTGCAAGAAAATAAAAAAACTATTGACAAATATAGGTAAGAGGAATATAATACTTATAGATAAATAAAGATAACTTAAAAATAAAAACCACTGAATTTATGGAGGTATTATTATGAGAATACTGATAAAAGATAAAAAATGGAATATGTTTATAGGAAATTTTGTTTTAGTGTGCGATATTCATGAAAAAGATGGTATTTTCAGTATTGAATTTCCATATGGTGATAAGAAGGTATCTTTAAAAAGTAATAATATAGACAGAACATTAAAATATTTAGAAAATATTTTTTTAAATGAAGAAATACAAGTTTCTAAAAAAAGTGCTTAAAATATAATAAACCTCTAAAAAATAGTTACCTATAATTATAGGTAACTATTTTAAAATAGAATATATTTTTTCCATATCAAGATGACTCCTCATAATTTTAGCCAGTCTTTTATATTCTTTCTCTTTAAATGTTTCAATATTCATATAATCAAAAACAGGTTCAAGTCCTTTTTGTGCTCTTACCTTGTTAAGAAGTTTTCTGGTAAATTTTGGAGTATCAAAAATTCCATGAATGTATGTTCCTATGATATTATCACGACAGATAATACTAAATCCTTTATCATCGGCTACAGAATAATCTGTATTTCCTGTAGTAACTCCTTGATGTATCTCGTATCCATTTATTTGAAGTCCATCGAATCCTTCAAGTATTCCAGTACAGTTCTGCAGAGTAACACCTACTTGTTTAGTATATTTTTTACTCTCCATTTTTGTAGTAATATCAAGAAGTCCCATTCCTTCAATTTTAAGATAAGAACTTTCAACCTGCTCTAAATCTTTTATACTTTTTCCAAGCATTTGGAAACCACTATGAATTCCTATAATAATTTTTCCCTTTTCAGCCATTTCCTGAATTTTTTTAGCTATTCTTCTCTCTTTTGTTAAACTAAAATCATAGATAGCATTTTTACTTCCAGGAAGAATAATAATATCATAGTCATCTGTAAGCTGTTCAGCAGTTTCAATATATTGAAGATTAACATCATCATACATCAAAAGTGAAGTAAAATCTGTTGAGTTTGACATTTTATCAAATTTTATAACAGCAATATTAATCTCTTTTTCAGGGCTGTGATTTGATAGAGAATCGTATGTATAGCTGTCCTCTTTTTCAAGATTTATTTTTGTGAATGGAATAATTCCAAGACAAGGAATATCAAGTCCCTGTTTTTTTAAGGCACTGTCCATCATAGAGATCCCTTTATCTAAAAGAGATTCATCCCCTCTGAATTTATTTATAATATATCCTTTAATTCTATTTCTATCAGCTTCATCAAGAAGCATAACTGTTCCATAGATAGAAGCAAAAACGCCTCCTCTTTCAATATCTCCTATAAGTATAACAGGAGCATTCACAAGTTCAGCCATTCCCATATTTACAAGATCTTGTTCTCTTAAATTTATTTCTGCAGGACTTCCAGCTCCTTCGATTACTCCTATTTCAAATTCTTTTTTTAATTTATTATAGTTTCTTAGAGCAATTTTTTTAAATTTTTCAGAGTTGCTGTAGTATTCCTGTGCATTCATATTTTTGAAAGGAACTCCTTCAATAATTACCTGTGAGCAGTTATCTTCTCCTGTAGGTTTTAAAAGAATAGGATTCATAAAACATCTTGGTACAGCATTACAAGCTTCAGCTTGAACAACCTGTGCTCTGCTCATCTCCTTTCCGTCTATATCCACAAAGGAATTAAGAGCCATATTTTGAGATTTAAAAGGGGCAACTTTATATCCGTCTTGAGCAAAAATTCTGCATAATCCAGCTGTAAGAATTGATTTTCCCACTGACGAACCAGTACCTTGTAACATTATTTTTTTATGCATAAAACACCTCTTTTTCATTTTTCAAAAATAAGATTAACTCTTACCTATTAGTATAATATAAAATAAAAAATTTGTAAAATAAAAGAAGGGCAGATGCCCTCCTCTTTTGTGTAATAATAAAATTTAAAATTAAGCTTCGTATTTAGAAGTTTTTTCTATAAGTCTGTCTATAATTTTTTCCATAGCTTCAGAAGCTGAATTTTTTTCTTTTGATGCAATATAAGGGTGTCCGCTGTCCCCTGCTTCTACAATTCCTGGAACCATAGGAACTTTTCCAAGAAACTCAACATTAAGATCTTTAGCAGCTTTTTCTCCTCCACCAGTTTTGAATATATCAATTCTTTCACCACAGTGAGGGCAAACAAATCCACTCATATTTTCTACAATTCCTAAAACAGGCATTCCTACCATTTGAGAGAATTTAACTGATTTTCTTGAGTCTAGAATAGCTACATCTTGAGGAGTAGTAACAATAACACATCCATCAAGATCTCCAAGAGATTGTGCCATAGTAAGAGGTTCATCTCCTGTTCCAGGAGGAAGGTCAACAACAAGATAATCAAGTTCTCCCCATTTTATATCTCCAAGGAATTGATGTATAGCTCCCATTTTAGCAGGTCCTCTCCAAATTACAGGATCATCTGATGTAGGAAGGAAGAAACTTAAAGAAACCACTTTAAGATTTCCATCAAGAAGAGAAAGAGGCTCAAATGTAGGCATCTTATATCCTTCTTGCCCAAGCATAAGTGCAATATTTGGTCCGTGAATGTCAGCATCAACAATTCCTACTTTATATCCTTTCATAGCAAGTCCATAAGCAATATTTGTAGACATAGTAGATTTTCCTACTCCACCTTTACCACTCATAACGACGATTTTATGCTTAATTTTTTCCATGTTGCTTTTAACTCTTAAATCTAAATCGCTCATTGGTTTAGCACCGTGATTCATACTTTTCATCTCCTCATTCTAAGATTTTAATTATGTAAAAATATAAAATTATAAAACTTATTAAGTTTATACACTAAATAATTATACTCCTCAAAAGTGTTTCTGTCAATTGAGGATATGCAAAGAAAACAAAAAAATGTTGACAATCTAAAAAAATAGTAATATAATCATTGCAATTAATAAAATTTTAAGGGGGAGAAAAATGTTACATACAGTAATAAGGAAGATGCAACAATCAAATATAGATTTATTCCTACATAAAAAACTGTTTGATGTGGCATTTTATTCTGTAAAAATATAGAATTTTATAATTTATAGTATATACTAATTTATAATTAATGTTCACAAGCACCGGTTCTTTTTGGAGGAACCGGTGTTTTTATATTAAAAAATTTTTATTAAGAGGTGAGAGTTTATGAAAGTGTTAAAAAAATTATTAGTTGTGTTATCTGTTGTGGGTATGTTTGTAGGGTGTGGAGGAGATAAAGAGAAAGCACCTGAGAATAAGGTTTATGTTGTAGGAACAAATGCAGAGTATCCTCCTTTTGAGTTTATTGAAAATGGAGAGGTTGCAGGGTTAGATGCAGATATTATAAAAGAAGCTGCAAAAAGAATGGGGATAGAGTATAAATGGTTGAATACAAATTTTGACGGACTTATTCCTGCACTTCAAACAAAAAAAGTTGATCTTGTTATAGCTGGAATGAGTATTACTCCTGAAAGAGAAAAAGCTGTTAATTTTTCAGTTCCTTATCTTAGCTCAAAAGTAGCAATTGTTACAAGCAAAGTAAATCCAATAAAAGATATGAATGATTTATCAGGAAAAAAATACGGTGTTGAATTAGGAACTACAAAAGAAGCCAGTGCAAGAAAAATTGCCGGAGCAGAAGTAATTCCATTTTCATCAAATACAGGAGCTCTTGTAGCACTAAAATCTGGAAAGGTAAATGGAATGGTCGTTGATGAAAGTGTAGCACAAAAATTTATAGATAAAAACCCTGAACTTGTAATGGTAGGAACACTTGAAGGAGAACCTAAAGCTGTTGCATTTAATAAAGACGATACTGAACTTGCAGAAAAATTCAGCAAAGTTATAGAAGAGATGTTAAATGACGGAACTATTGAAAATTTAAGAAAACAATATGGAGTTTAAAAAATAGAAAAGGGGAATGAAAATGTTTGAAAATTTTGCTTTCACATCATATTGTGTGGATATAAATATATGGGAAAATTTAAAGGAAGCTGTACAGGATTATGAAAAAATTGTTGTTATAACAGGGGAAAAGTCATTTGCAGCAATAAAAAATAATCTTTTATATGCTCTTTCAGAAAAAGAATATATTGTAGAAAAATATCAAGGGGAATGCTCTTATGAACACGCAGATGAAATTTTAGAAAAGGTACAGGGAAAAGGATATACTCTTGTTATTGGGGCAGGAGGGGGAAAAGCTATAGATACAGGAAAGATAGTAGCAGACAGACTAAAGGCAGATATGTTTGTAGTACCTACCATTGCTTCTACCTGTGCAGGAACATCAGCTCTTTCTGTGGTGTATAACAATGATAAAACTTTCAAAGAGTTTGCTGTCTTTAATGCACCTCCTAAAAAAGTATTTATAGATCTTCAAACAATAAAAAATGCTCCTAAAAAATATATTTGGGCAGGAATGGGAGATACTCTTGCAAAATTTTATGAAGTAAGAATGAAACATGAATATATGATTTCTAAGAAAATGGATATAAATTTTCCAAGTTCAATGGGAATACAAATAAGTGCTTTATGCAGAGATATGATACTTAAAAATGGTATTTCAGCTTATTACAGCAATGAAATAAATGAAGAGTTTAAGAAAATAGTTCTTGCAATAATAGTAAATACTGGTATGGTTTCAAATCTTGTAGATGAATTTTTAAATGGTGCTGTGGCTCACTCTGTTTTTTATGGATTAACAGAGCTTCCAAGAACAGAGAGAGAACATCTTCATGGAGAGGTTGTATCTTTTGGAATACTTGTACAGCTTCTTCTTGAAGGAAGAGAGGAAGAGTATAAAGATTTACTGCCATTTTATAAAGAAATGAAGTTTCCTATAAAATTTACAGATGTAGCAGTGATGGAAGAGTTTCTTCAAGAGGAAACAACGGTTATAAATGCTATTCTTGCAGGACCTGATTTAATTGATTTTGATTTTGATATGACAGATTTGAAAAAAATAATGTTGAGCTTATAAGAGAGGAAGAGAGCCATGAGAAATTTTATAGCTGATAAATTTTTAAAAAGAGAATATTCAATGGGAGAGAAAAAAGAGTTTTCTATAGATCTTCCTTATACTCCTATTAATTTGGGAATAGGAGATTTAGACATTCATACAGATAAAGAGATAATTCATAAAGCTATGGCTGATGCAGAGGCTGGACATACTCACTATACAAATTCTTACGGATATTTAGAACTTCGTCAAGAAATATGCAAATATCACAGAGAAAATTTTGATAATTACGATTATACTCCTGAAAATGTAATGGTAGTTACTGGAGCGTGTCATGGGCTTTATCTTCTATTTAAAAGTATTTTAAATCCTGAAGATGAGATTATACTTCTTGCACCTTTCTTTCCTGTATATGCAGATCAAATTACTCTTTCAGGAGGAAAGCCTGTAATAGTTGAAACAAAATTTGAGAATGGTTTTCAGCTTATAAAAGAGGATTTGGAAAAAGCTGTAACAGATAAGACAAAAGCTATTGTGGTAAATTCTCCTTCAAATCCAACAGGGGTTTGCTATACTCTTGAAAGTTTAAATCTTATAAGAGAGTTTGCTATAGAACATGATATTTTAGTTGTAGCTGATGACGTGTATGATTTTTTCTCATATGAAAAAAAATTTACTCCACTTGCCACTCTTCCTGATATGAAGGAGAGAACAGTTACTGTATGCAGTTTTTCTAAAAACTTTGCTATGACAGGATGGCGTATAGGGTATATGTTTGCTCCAAGAGAGATTATAGAGTGTGTGAATTTTATAAATGAAGCTATTATATACAGTGCCCCTTCTGTTTCACAAAGATGTGCTCTTTATGCTTTAAAAGATTATAAACGGCTGAAAGAAAATATAGTTCCAATCTTTAAAGAGAGAGTGGAATATTGTTATAACAGAATTAAAAATATAGATTTTCTTGATTGCTTTAAACCTGAAGGAGGGATATATCTTTTTGTAAATATAAAGAAAACAGGAATGAGTTCACAGGAGTTTACAGATTATCTTTTTAATAATTATAATATCGCTGTAGTTAATGGAGATACTTTTGGGGTAAAAGGATTTGTAAGAATAGCTTGTACACTTGATATAGCTATTTTAAAAGAAGCTTTTGACAGAATAGAAAAAATAAGTTTATAAAAATATGGGGCTGTTGCAAATTTGTAAAAAATAAAATTCTCTAGGAAAAAATAGTTTCTATTTATATTGCTCATAGAAAGAAAATTCGAAACTCACTTCGTTCAGACAGTCAAATTTTCAGTATTCTGTTTCGCTGCATAAATTACGAAACAATTTTTAATATCGAGAATTTTATTTTTACAATTTTATAAATGCAACAGCCCCATATTTTATAATATTAATTACTTTTTGCTTTTAATTTGGCAGATTTTCTTATAGGTGCAATAATAGATGCTATTATCATTCCAACAATACATGGAAGAACCCATACAAATCCTTCTTGAGCTAAAGGAATTTTTTGAAGAACAGCAGAAATAGAGTTGATATGTAAAATTTTAGCTCCAACTTCTTCAAGTGTAATAACAAGAAGTGTTACATAAGTAGCAGCTCTATAAACTAATACATGTTTTACTCCAAAAATATTTAAAAGAATAAGAATTATTGTTACAGGATATAGAATACATAAAACAGGAATTGAAAGTTTTATAATGAAATCAACTCCCCCTATTGCCATAGTACCTGAGAATATACAGATAATAATAGACCATAATTTATAAGAAATTGGTGTAAGTCTTGCAAACCAATCACTTGCGATTGCAACAAGTCCTACAGAAGTAGTAAGACAAGCAGCAGCTACACATATACCAAAAGCAATTTTTCCTGCAGAACCAAGAGTAATTTCAGCAAGATAAAGAGCAGCACTTGTAGTAGAGAATTCTCCCACCCCGCTTACTCTTGCTCCAAGATACATAAGACTGAAGTAAATAAGTCCAAGTCCAAGAGCAGCAATAAGAGCTGAACCTGAAAGGAAGTATCTTTGTTCTTTTTCATTTGTTATTCCTTTTCCTTCAAGTCCTTTAATAATTACAACTCCAAAAAGTACAGATGCAAGAGCATCCATTGTTTGATATCCATTTACAAATCCATTTGAAAAAACTCCTGTGATATTTTTATCAACAGCAGTTCCAATATCTCCAGTTATTCCCAAAACAGCGATTGCAGCAAGAATAATAAGAATAATAGGAGTAAGGAATTTTCCTATTATATCAGTAATTTTTGACTCTTTTATAACAAGAATAAGAGTAACACCAAAAAAGATGATAGATGTAATAACTGATAGAACAAATGGGTTTACATTTGGAAAAGATGGAAGAACTCCCATTTCAAATGTAGTAGAACCTGTTCTTGGAATAGCAAATAATGGTCCAATTACAAGTACAAGAGCAGTACAGTAAACTGTATTAAATCTTGAAGAGATTTTTACAGAGAAATCTTCAAGTTTTCCTACCTTTGTAAAAGCAAGAACTCCTAAAAGAGGAAGTCCCACTCCTGTTAATAGAAATCCTATTCCAGCTAAAAGCCAATCTTTTCCCATAGCAATCCCAAGAGATGGAGGGAAAATTAGATTTCCTGCTCCGAAAAACATTGCAAACAGAGCAAATCCTAAAATTAAAACTTCTTTTTTCCTATTCATAAAATAAAATCCTCCTAAAATATAGTAAATAATAGTTTAAACTTATTAATAAAAAAAGCAGCACAGTAATTAGGCTGCTTAAATTAAACTAAGTTGTGTAAAATGTATTCCGGCACAAACAAATTAGATGTATGCTTAAAGAAGTCCTAATATACTTTTTGGATTCATATTTAGTTTCATATTTTGTATGACTATGATGCTGACTATTATGAATATTGAAAGTATATGTATCATCAGAAACTCCTTTTTAAAATATTTGTTTAACCTATGAAAATTTTATCAAAGAATAGAATTTGTGTCAACAATTATTTTTTTCAGGAATTGCAATTTCCACATAAGATAGTTGCAAAAAACTATTTTATTTATAAAGAGAAAATAGTAAAAAATCTTTTAAAACACTCAAAAATTATGACAATAGTACGAAAAAATAAGTACTTTTTTTGAATGAAAAAGCAACAATAATAATTGTAAAAAAAAGAGCCAAAATTTTTTGACTCTTACAGATATTATGCTCCAAGATATGCTTTTTTAATGTCAGGATTATTAAGAAGCTCCTGTGCAGGTCCTTCTAAAGTAATTTTTCCTGTTTCTATAACATATGCATAATCAGCAATAGAAAGTGCCATTTTTGCATTCTGTTCCACAAGAAGAATTGTAACTCCCTCTTCTTTTAATTTTTTAATAACAGAGAAAATCTCTTTTACAAAAAGAGGGGAAAGTCCCATAGAAGGTTCGTCAAGAATAAGAAGTTTAGGTCTGCTCATAATGGCTCTTCCCATAGCAAGCATCTGTTGTTCTCCTCCAGAAAGAGTTCCTGCCATCTGATTTTTTCTTTCAGACATTCTCGGGAAATCCTTATAGAATTTAGCTCTGTCCTTTTCAAGATTTTCAGGTGTATCTTTTACAGTAAAAGCTCCCAGTTTAAGATTATCTTTTACTGCAAGTTTTGCAAAGATTCTTCTTCCTTCAGGCACTTGTGCAATTCCTGCCTGACAAATAAGATGTGGCTTTTCTTTTGTAATATCCTTTCCCTGAAAAATAATTTTTCCTTGTTTAGAATGAATAAGTCCAGAGATAGTTTGTAAAGTTGTAGTTTTTCCTGCTCCATTTGCACCGATAAGAGAAACAATTTCTCCCTCTTTTACTTTTAAAGAAACCCCTTTAAGAGCATGAATATTATCATAATAAACATGAAGATCTTTGATTTCAAGCATTGTTTTTGCTTCTGTATTCATAAAAATTATTCCTCCTCTTCGTCCTGTCCAAGATATGCAGTAACAACTGCAGGATTGTTGATAACTTCAATAGGATCTCCAGCAGCTATTGTAGTTCCATGGTCAAGTACCACAAGTCTTTCACAGATTCCAAGAACAAGTTTCATATCATGTTCAATTAAAAGAATTGCAATATTGAAACGATCTCTTATTAAACGGATAGTATTCATAAGCTCTTCTGTTTCAGTAGGGTTCATACCTGCAGCAGGTTCATCTAAAAGAAGAAGTTTAGGATTTGTTGCCATTGCCCTTGCAATTTCAAGCTTTCTTTGTTTTCCATATGGAAGATTTCCAGCAGCTGTATCAGCATACTGATCAAGATCAAAGATTTTTAAAAGTTCCATAGCTTTTTTCTTTGCTTCTTTTTCCTCTCTCCAATAATTTGGAAAACGGAAAATTCCTGTAAGAATACCATATTTCATATTAAAATTATTTGCAACCATAACATTATCAAGAACAGACATATATTTGAAAAGTCTTATATTTTGGAATGTTCTTGCCAGTCCTTTTTTTACAAGTTTAAATGTGGGAGTTTTTGTTACAAGCTCACCATTAAATTGATATTCACCGCTTGTAGGAGAATAAACTCCTGTAATAATATTGAAAACAGTTGTTTTTCCAGCACCATTTGGACCAATAAGTCCAACTAATTCATTTTCTTTTATCTCAAGATTAAAATCAGTTACAGCTTTCAAAGCTCCGAAGGTAATAGATATATTTTTCGCACTAAGTACAGTTTTATTGTTATTCATCTTTATTACCCTCCTTGTTTTTTAAAAATTTTTTAATAATTGGTGTAATTTGAAATTCTTTACGACCAAAAAGTCCTGTTGGACGGAATATCATAGTAAAAATTAAAAGTAATGAATACACAATCATACGATAGTCAGAGAATCCACGAAGAACTTCAGGCAGAACAGTAAGAGCTATTGCAGAAAGAATAGAACCTGTAAAACTTCCCATTCCTCCAAGAACAACCATTGTAAGAATATTGATTGAATAATTGAAGTCAAATTGTTTTGCTCCTAAAATTCCTAGATGATGTGCATACACAGCTCCTGCCACTCCGGCAAATATAGCCGAAACAGTAAAAGCAAATGTTTTATAGTAAGTTGTATTTACTCCTGATGCACCACTGGCAATCTCATCATCACGAATAGAAAGTACTGCTCTTCCATGACGGCTTGTCATAAGAGAAAACATCATCATAACAGAGATAACCATTACAAAATATATTATTGTAAAATTACTGTTTGTACGAGGAATACCACGAAGTCCTTGAGCTCCTCCAGTAAATTTAAAATATTCAATAAGAACTCTTATAATTTCTCCAAAAGCTAGAGTGATTATTGCAAGATAATCTCCATTAAGTCTAAGAGCTGGAATACCAATAATAACTCCAACAATTCCTGCAACAATTCCTCCAATAATAAGAGCAATTACATATCCTGGAAGTCCATCTACAATTCCTGCTTTTGAAAATAAAGCAGCTGCATAAGCTCCCACAGACATAAATCCTGCATGTCCAATAGTAATTTGTCCCAAACAACCAACAGTTATATTAAGACTTACAGCTAAGATAATATTGATACAGATAATAATTAAAATACCTGTTTGATATCTAGAAATTACTCCAGAACCGATTAAAGCTCCAAGTACTCCGTAAAGAGCTAGAACCAGTATAAGAGTAAAAGCGTAACTTAATTTTTTATATTTATCCATTTATTTTTCCCCCTATACTTTTTCTCTTACATTTTTACCAAGAATACCAGTAGGTTTAACCAGCAGAACAATTATTAAGATAGCAAAAACAAAAGCATCAGCAAGTTGTGAAGAAAGATATGCTCTTGTAAGACTTTCTACAATTCCAAGGATAAATCCCCCTAAAACAGCTCCTGGAAGAATTCCAATTCCTCCTAATACAGCAGCGATAAAAGCTTTTATTCCAGGCATAGATCCCATAAGAGGTTGTACTTGAGGATAAGCAGAAACATAAAGAACAGCAGCGATAGCAGCTAATCCACTTCCTATAGCAAATGTTAATTGGATAGTATGATCTACATTAATTCCTACAAGCCTTGCAGCTCCATAGTCTTCACTTGTAGCAAGCATTGCTTTTCCATATTTTGTTTTTTTCATAAAATATTGAAGCCCAAAAGAAAGAATAACAGTAACAACAATTGTTACGATAGTTCCAAAATTAAGGTGAAGTCCTCCAAAAGTAATTGGAGGTTGGTTAAATACCTTTGGAAATGGTCTTGTATTTGGAGTAAACAGTTTCATAAATAAATTTTCAAGAAATAAGCTTACTCCTATGGCTGTAATAAGATTTGAAATTCTAGGAGAATTTCTAAGAGGTCTGTATGCCACTCTTTCTGTGAACATTCCCAAAAGTACACAGATGATAATGGCAGGAATTACAGTAAGCCATACGGGTAATCCCATTTTTGTAAACATTGGAATACTGAAAAGTGAAACATAAGCTCCAACCATGATAATATCCCCATGTGCAAAGTTTATAAGCTGTGCAATCCCATATACCATAGTATATCCTAGTGATATAAGAGCATATATGCTTCCAATTTGTAATCCATTTATAATTTGAAGCAAAAATTCCATATTTCTCTCCTTCATATGTTTATAAAAGATAAAATTCTCAGTATTAAAAATAAGAGAATTTTATCTTTTATTTTTTATATTTTTATAGTTTATCTGAATTATTTAGTTGGTTCAACAACAGAATCGAATGTATATTCTCCATTTACAATTTTTAAAACAGTAACAGCTTTTACAGGGTTATTTTTTTCATCAAATGTAAGATGTCCTGTTACACCATCATAGTCAAGAGTTTTAAGAGCATCAATAACTGCTTGTTTTTCAGTAGTTCCAGCTTTTTCAATAGCAGCTTTCATCATATATGCAGAGTCATATGAAAGAGCAGCAAATGATGAAGGTTCTTCATTATAAACAGCTTTGTAAGCTTTTACAAAATTTTGAACTTTCTCAGATTGGTCTTGTAATGAGAAGTGGTTAGTGAAATATGAGTTTTCAACAACACCATATGCACTTGGGTCAAGTGTTTTTGCAACTCCGTCCCAACCATCTGGACCGATAAATGTAGATTTAAGTCCTACTTCTCTAGCTTGAGTAGTAATAAGTGCAGCTTGTTCATAGTAATCTGGGATAACTAAAACATCAGGATTTGTAGGAAGAATTTTTGTAAGCTGAGCTCTGAAATCTTTATCCCCATCTGAATATCCTTCTTTAGCTACAACTTTTAATCCAAGTTTTTCAGCCTGTTCAACAAATGCTTTTGAAACTCCATCTGAATAGTCACTAGAGTTATTAACAACAATAGCTACTGTTTCAGCTTTTAGATTATTTTTAGCAAAGTTTGCAAGAATAACTCCTTGATATGGGTCAGTGAAACAAGTACGGAATACATTTGGTCCAGCCTCAGTGATATTAAATTGAGTTCCATTTGGTGTAATCATAGGCATATTATCCTGAGCAGCAACTTCTGCAATAGCAAGAGTAGGTTTTGAAGGAGCATCTCCAATAAATGCAGTAATACCTTGATCAACTAATCTATTGTAAGCTGTGATAGCCTCTGTAGGATCTCCTTTAGAGTCAAGAACTGTAAATTCAACTTGTTTTCCTAAAATTCCTCCGTTTTTATTGATTTCATCCATTGCAAGTTTAGAACCATTAGTTGAAGTTACACCATAGATAGCAAGTGGTCCTGTTAAAGGTGCAGTACATCCAATTTTAACTGTTTCAGTTTCTTTGGCAGTTTCTTTTGCACCTCCACAAGCAGTAAGAAGTAAAGACATTCCTAATAACGCAGCAGTAAATTTTTTCATAATACATTTCCCCCTTTAAAATATAATATTAATAAACTTTTTATAAACTTTAATAAAAAAAGGACAACCTGTTAAGGTTGTCCTTGTATTCACAAATCATTTAAAATTTTTTAAAACTAAACTATCTAACATCTAGTCATAATTTGGATATGACTAAACTAAGATACTGTTTTGTAAAAATTGTATGTAAACAAAAGATTACGAATATGATTCAAATCTACCCTAACAAAATTATTTGCATATTTAATTGTGTTCCTTATTATCAGAAGTATGACACATATGACAAATATTATGCTAAGTATTACGAACATATTCTAATCCTCCTTTTTTCTAGTTTTATATCTAACAGTTCTCTTATTGCCTGTTGTTGAAGTAAGTATAGAACAAAATAAAAAAAAATGCAAGTATTTTTTTAAAAAAAGTTTTAGTGTTAAAAAAAGTGTTTAATTTATTTTTAGAAATTAAAAAAAGTTAAGTGCAGAAAAAAATTTTAAAAATAACAAATAAAGTTATAAAAAATAGATTTAAAATTTTTTAGTTTTCTAATTGCTATAAATAAAAACAATAGGAATTATAAAAAAATTGAATAAAAAAATCCTAGAGTTATCAGAAAATTATAATTTTTCAATAACCCTAGGAAATAAATTAATACATTTTACATATGCTCTGGGAATATTTTATTTAAAATAATTCCTGTAAAAGCTGCAATTGCAAGTCCTGAAAGAGAAACAGTTCTCCATACAATAATATTGTCTATTCCTATTCCAAGAACAAGAATAAGTGATGATATGATTAGATTTCTTGAGTGAGAAAAATCAAGTTGTGATTCAATAAGTGTTCTCATTCCTACAGAAGCTATCATACCAAATAGAATAATAGATATTCCTCCCATAACAGGTGCAGGAATAGTTTGCAAAATTACTCCAAATTTTCCAATAAAAGAAAGGGCAACAGCATAACAAGCAGCTATTCTTAAAATAGCAGGATCATATACTTTTGTAACAGCAAGAACTCCAGTATTTTCTCCATAAGTTGTATTGGCTGGTCCTCCTAAAAATCCAGCAGCTATTGTAGCAATACCATCTCCAAGAAGAGTTCTGCTTATCCCTGGATTTGAGAAGAAGTCTTTTCCAACAACAGCTCCGTTTGTTGTAATATCACCTATATGTTCAATAAAAACTACAAGAGCTATAGGAGCAATGGCAAGAATACTTGTAAGAGTAAATTCAGGGAAAGCTTTCAAAGATTCAACAGCTTCAGGAGAGAATCCTATCCATCCAGCTTGTCTTATTGGCTCAAAATCTACCATACCTAAAACCATTGCAGCAATATATCCTAAAATAACAGAAATAAGTATTGGAACAAGTCTGAAGAATGATTTTCCAAGAATTGAAATTATAATCATAGAGATAACAACAATTCCTGCTACAATCAGGCTTTTTGTATCAAAATGCCCGTTTGAATATCCTGCCATTGAAAGAGCAGTAGGGCTAAGTCTTAATCCAATAACAACTATTGTAGGGCCTACTACTACAGGAGGGAAATATGATTTTATTTTCTCTACTCCGTAGATTTTAACAAGTCTGCTCATAACTACATAAACAAGCCCGGCAGCGATAACTCCCCCTTTTACAGCTCCTATTCCACCTTCTTTTAAAACTAATCCAATCGCACCTATAAAAGCAAAAGATGAACCAAGAAAAACGGGAACAATTCCCTTTGTACAAAGATGGAATAAAAGAGTACCTATTCCTGCTGTAAGAAGAGCAATAGATGGGTTAAGCCCTGTAAGAAAAGGTACAAGAACAGTTGCTCCAAACATTGCAAGTACATGCTGTAAACCAAGTATCAGCTTACCTTTTGTAGTAATTTCTGTCATTTTTAAATAACCTCCGTTAAAAATTTTTAAAAAAAAAGGACAGTGAAAAACACTAATCCTTTTTACAATAACTTTATTTCTAGTAAATTACAGAACATTTATTAAAGATTATTTTTATTTTCCGAAAGTCATTTTATCATAAAAAATAAAAAAAATCAATATTTAAAAATTTCAATCTATAAAATTAATGACTAAATTTTGTTTTCTATGACAGCTAAAAGCTTTCCTTTTTTGAATTTAATTACAGCCTTTTCAGATCTTATAATATTACTTGTACATATGGTTTCTCCTCTATGAACAGTATAGTTATTCAAAGGATATTCAAAACCAATAAGAGTAATCTCTTCTACAATGTCAGACATAGGGATAAAAGATATGGTCTTATCTTTATGCCCTGTTATTTCAGAATTATTATCAGCTCTAAAAATAATCTCTTTTTCATCAACAAAAATAATATTGTTAAATTTAAAAAGAAGATTAAGATTTGTAAGAAGATGATCTGTTCTTCCTCCCAATCCTCCCAAAACTATAATTTTATCAAAATCTTTTTTTACTAGCTCTGAAAGAATTAATTCTCCATCAGTGAAGTCTTTTCTTGGATCAAATTGTATTACTTTGCTCCCAAGAGATTTTGCTTTTTCTACAAGAGAATTATCTATAGAGTCAAGATCCCCCCATATCTCAAGAGGGACTACTCCAATATCAAGAGCATATTTAAGCCCTCCATCGGCACAGTAAATATATTTTTTATCTTTTAAAAGATTTTTGTAATAGGGATTTTTACTGTCCATAATCCCATTAAAAAAGACAAAAGCTGTCTTATCTGCTTTATTCATTAATCATCATCCTCAAGAATATTAACCTCTATAAAAACAGGAATATGATCAGATATAGTCTGCCTGGTTTGTTTGTATTTTCCATTGGCAGTGTCAACACCTCCGCTTCTTCCTGTATACTCTTTTGTATAAATTTCAGAGATAAAAATATTATCATATTGGTTAGCATATCCCTTTGTACCAATTGTTGTTTTCATGTTGGGAGATATACAGTTAATAATTTTATCTTTATGATTTAAGAGAGGAGAGAAACCTTCACTTCTTACAGAAAGATTAAAATCTCCCCCTATAATAATGTCATTTTCTTTTTTATCCATATCTTGAAAATAGTCATAAACTTTATCAAGATTCATAGCTTCTGCAACTCTTACAGATTTGTTTTTTCCATAGATTGAATGGATAATAACAAAGGTAAAATCAAAATTCTCTATTTTAAAATCAGCTCCATAAGGCTCTCTTATAAATTTATCCCCTTTATCTTTATAAAATCCTCTTGAACCAAGAAATTGAACTCTGTTTTTTCTCCAAATATAAGCATAATATTCTTTATATTTTTTTGTTCCAACAGGATAAAAAGAGATATGATAATCCCATTTCTCATGGGTATATTTTTCCAGTTCATCAACAAGAGTTTCTACACCCTCTCTGTTTGATACTTCTACAAGTCCAACAATATCAAAAAGAGTGAGAATTTTAGAAAGCTCCTTATAATTTTTTTTAGCTTCTCCAAGCCTTAGAGCATTAAAAGAAGCTATATAAGTTTTTCCCTCTTCTGCACTATAAATAAAAGAGGATAAAAATATAAAAAATATTATAATAAATTTTTTCATATTAAAAATACCTTGAAAATTTTATTTTCAGAAATTAATAGTTTTCAGGAAACATTATTCTTTCTACACCTTCGATGATTATGTGCAGTATCATCATGTGAATTTCCTGTATTCTGTCAGAAGTTTCACCAGGAATGATAAACTCGTAATCACACATTCCTTTTAATTTTCCTCCGTCTTTTCCTAAAAGGCTTACGGTTTTGATTCCCATAGATTTTGCAAGTTCCATTGCCTTTATAACATTTCCAGAATTTCCGCTTGTAGAGATACCAATAAGCATATCCCCTTCTTTTCCATAAGCTTCTACACCTTTTGAAAAAATACAATCAAATCCATAGTCATTTCCTACACAAGTTATATGTGAAGAATCAGAGATTGCTATTGCAGGTAAAGCTCTTCTTTCTTTTCTGAATCTTCCTGTAAACTCCTCTGCAAAGTGCAGTGCATCACAGTTGCTTCCTCCATTTCCACATATCATAACTTTATTTCCAGCTTTAAAAATTTCAGCAAGTTCATGAGCTATTTTTTCAGTAATTTTTTCTTTTTCTTCTTTTTCAATAAAATCTTTCAAAAGTAAAAATTCTGTTTTGTAAGAATCAATAAGTGCCATATTTTTAGTTTCCTCCTAATTTTTCTTATATTCTTAATGTCCGTTTGTTATTCTGTATTCTGCCATAAAATTTAAAAATTTAATAATTGGAGTAAGAGTACTTTTATCTTTTGTTACTACAATTTGGTACCCATCTTTAATTTCATTAAGCTCCTCTATAACTTTAAATTCTCCACTTTTTATCTCTTTGTGAACAGCGTAGTAAGGAAGTATTACATTAGCAATCTCTTTTCTTACCATTCCTTTTATAACTTCAAGACTTCCCATAACAGTTATTCTGTTATCAAAAGATATCTTATATTTTTCTTCCAGTATATTGATAGCTTTAGCATTGTTAGGTACATTATTTCTCGTAATAAGAGGATAATCTGCCACATTTTCTAAAGTAATATTCTTTTTTCCTGTAACTAAAACATAAGGAACTTTTTCTACAGTGATAACATCAAGATTTGAATCGACAATATGTTCTTCGTCAAGAAGAGCAATATCAATCTCTCCGCCTTTAAGAGATTTTAAAAGCCAAGCTTTGCTTCCTATTTGTATCTCATACTCAATCTCTCCGTGCTTAATACTAAATTCCTCCATAAGTTTTGGAAGAAGAGGATCTCCTACAATGGAAGTAGCTCCAATAACGATTTTCGCTTTTCCAAGTTTTATAATTCTATTTATCTCTTTTTCTGCTCTTTGTACTTTGTTAAAGATATCTTCAGCCATTCTGTAAAGAGCTTCTCCTGTATATGTAAGTCTTATATTTTTAGAACTTCTGTCAAATAATTTTGCATTCAGCAGTTCTTCAAATTTTTTTACCTGGATAGAAACTGCAGACTGATTTATATAAAGTTTATTTGCAGCTTTGGTAAAACTCTTTTCTCTTGCAACCTCATAAAATATTTTAAGATAATGTAGATCCAAATATATCCCCCCTCCCTTTTGAGCTGCTGGTATAGAATAAAAATCTTCTATGTCTATATTATCATATTATCCATATATTTCATATATGTTTTTTAAATTTTTTTAAGGTTATCAATGTTTTATAAATTGGACTTTAACAGAAAAAAATGTTAAGATACCCTTAGGATAACAAATTTAAGAACAGAATAAAAAGGAGTATAGAGATGGAAGCGATTAAATCCAGAAAAGAAATAGATAAAAAATATAAATGGAATACAGAAGATATTTATAAAAATTGGGAAGAGTGGCAAAAAGATATAGATGAAATGAAAGATATTTTAAAAGAGATACCCCAATATGAAGAAAAAATTAAAGAGAGCAGCAGTGATTTTATAAAACTTACAAAACTTGATGAGAAACTTTCGAGAATTTTGGAAAAAGCTTATCTTTATCCGTATATGCTGAAAGATTTGGATTCAACAGATCAGTTTATTTCACAAAAACTTCAAGAAGTTGAGTATCTTTATGCACAAATAAATATGGCTACATCTTGGATAAGTCCAAAGATTTTAGAAATTCCAAAAGAGGTTATGGAAAAATGGATAGATGAAAATGAGGAATTAAAAGAACATAGATTTAATCTTATGGAACTTTACAGATTAAGAACTCATGTATTGGACAAAGATAAAGAGAAACTTCTTTCTCATTTTTCACAGTATATGGGAGCTGTAAATGATATTTATGACGAGCTTTCTACATCTGATATTATTTGGAATGAAGTGGAACTTTCAACAGGAGAAAAAGTACAGGTAACAAATGGTATGTACTCAAAAATTTTGGAAGGAAATAAAAATCAAGATGACAGAAGAAAAGCTTTTGAAGCACTATATGGCTCTTATAATATAAATAAAAATACATATTCAGCAATCTATAAGGGAATTCTTCAAAGAGATGTTGCTGGAATGAGAGCTAAAAATTTTGTATCCACTGTTGAAAAGGCACTTGAGCCTAATAATATTCCTGTAAAAGTATATGAAAACTTGATAAATTCTGCAAAAGAGAATAGTGAACCTTTAAAAAGATATATAAAGTTCAGAAAAGATTATTTGAAATTAAACTCTTATCATTATTACGATAATCAAGTAAAACTTGCTGATTATACAAGGGAGTTTTCTTATGAGGAAGCAAAAGATATAGTTTTAAAATCTGTAAAACCTTTAGGAGCAGATTATGAAAAAAATCTTGAAAAAGCTTTGGGAGAAGGATGGCTTGATGTATACGAAACACCAAATAAAAGAAGCGGAGCATATTCTTTAAATATCTATGACGTGCATCCATATATGCTTTTAAATTATAATGGAACTATGGATTCAGTTTTTACATTGGCACATGAATTAGGACATACTCTTCACAGTATGTATTCTACAGAGTATCAGCCTTATGCAACAAACGATTACACAATATTTGTGGCAGAGGTGGCTTCTACTTTTAATGAAAGACTTCTTCTTGATCATATGCTGAAAAATACTGAAAATCGTGAAGAGAGAACAGCACTTATTGAAGAAGCTATAGGAAATATTATGGGAACATATTATCTCCAAGCTTTATTTGCAGCTTACGAATATGAAGCTCACAAATTGGCAGAAGAAGGAAATCCTGTTACACCAGATATTTTAAGTGAGATTATGACAAAACTTTTTGCTGAATACTTTGGAGAAGAACTTGTAATGGATGAACTTCAAAAAATTATTTGGGCAAGAATACCTCATTTCTTTAACTCTCCATATTATGTTTATCAGTATGCAACAAGTTTTGCAGCTTCATCGAGATTATATGAAAAAGTAACAGGAGAAAATTACAGTGAAGCTGAGAGAGAGGAGGCTCGTAAAAAATATATAGAGCTTCTGAAATCAGGAGGAAATAATTATCCTATAGAACAACTTAAACTTGCAGGAGTAAACTTGGAAGAAAAAGAAAATTTTGAAGCTGTAGCACATGAAATGAATAGACTTGTAGATCTTTTGGAAAGAGAATTACAAATGGCATAATCAGAAAATAGTATATATTAATATAAAAACACCTCAGTGATTATACTGAGGTGTTTTAAATAACTTTATTTTATTAAATTGCAGGCATTGTAGCGTATATTCCAGGTCCTATTGGAAGTCCTAAGAAATACCATACAACAAGAATTATTGACCATACAACTAGGAAAGACATTGAGAATGGAAGCATTGTAGAGATAAGTGTTCCCATACCATTTTCTTTTCCAAATTTTTGAGAATAAGCAACTATAAATGCAAAGTATGACATTAATGGAGATATGATGTTTGTACTTGAATCCCCTATTCTGTACATAGCTTGAGTGAATTCAGGTGTGAATCCTATTTTCATAAACATAGGAACGAAAACAGGAGCCATGATAGCCCATTTAGCTGATGCAGAACCCATGAATAAGTTAATAAATGCAGTAACTAGAATAAATCCTACGATTAATGGGAATCCTTTAAATCCTGTTGCTTCAAGGAAAGCAGCTCCTTTAACAGCAACTATTGTTCCAAGGTTTGTATATGAGAAATATACGATGAATTGAGCTGCAGCAAATGCAAGAACAAGATATCCTCCAAGTCCAGCTAGAGCTTTACCCATAAGAGCAGCAACATCTTTATCGTTTTTAACTGTTTTTGTAACAACTCCGTAAACAACTCCAGGAATCATGAAGAAGAACATAATTGCAACAAGAAGTCCGTTAGACATGAATTTGTTAAGAGTTCCGTCTACTCTGAAAACAGCATCAGCAGGTACAGTTAAGTATGCCATAAGAGCTACGAATATTAAAAGAGCTATTCCAGAATATCTAAGTCCTTTTTTCTCAAGGTCAGTAAGATCTGTTATTTTATCAACATCATGAGAACCTTTGTATTCTCCAAGTCTAGGCTCAACTATTTTTTCAGTGATAAGTGTTCCAAGTATTGTAATTACAAAAGTAGAGAACATCATGAAATACCAGTTAGCTGTAGGTGGAACTACATAGTCAGGTACAAATATTCTTGCAGACTCAGTAGAGATTCCTCCTAATAGAGGGTCTATTGTACCAAGAAGAAGGTTTGCAGAGAATCCTCCAGAAACCCCTGCGAAAGCAGCAGCAAGTCCTGCAATCGGATGTCTTCCAACAGATAAAAAGATAATAGCTCCTAATGGAATAAGTACAACATATCCTGCGTCAGAAGCGATATTTGACATAATTCCAGCAAAAACGATAACAGCTGTAAGAAGATTTTTTGGTGTAGACATTACTAATTTTTTAAGTACAGTCTGAATAAGTCCAGTTCCTTCAGCAACTCCAACCCCTATCATAGCAACAAGAACTGTTCCTAAAGGAGCGAATCCAGTAAAGTTTTTAGTCATAGTATCAAAGATATATCTAAGACCTTCAGCATTCATAAGTGATTTTGCAGAAAGAGTAATCTCCTCAACTACTTTTGTTTTTTGGTTAAATCCAGTATAAGTAACTGTTACTCCAGCTCTTACACAAATCTCAGAAACTACAATGATGATAAGTGAAAGAATGAAGAATAATGTTACAGGGTGTGGAAGCTTATTTCCACCTACTTCAACGAAGTCAAGAAACTTGTTGAAAAAACTTTTTTTAGCTTTTTGTTCCATCAAAACCTCCAAATTTATAATATTATATTTTTAAAAAGTATCGTACTATTGAATTATATTATATTTTTGAAAGAAAGACAAATATAAATGCAAAAAAGTGTAATTTATTGAGATATTTTGAAAGATATTGAAAATAAATATTAAATAAGAAACATAGATAAAAACCTGCTTCTTATCATAAAATATAACATTTGATAAAAAAGCAGGTTAAGAATAGATATATAAATTTTATATAGTGCTAATTATACGAACAAAACTATTTCTTTATAATAAAACCTTTGTCTGTTTTTTCTATAAGACGTTCTTTTAAAAGATTTCCTATAGCTCTTTTAAAAGCTTTCTTACTGATACCGAAATAGTCGTATATCTCTTCAGGTGAACTTTTATCATTAAAGAAAAAGGCACTTTTTAATATTTTCATCTTTTCTAAAATAAGTTTTGAATCTTGATCCATTTGTTGATAAGCAAGCATTCTAGGAGCAAGATCAAGTTTTCCGTCCTCACGAACTCTTATAACTCTGGCAGTGATTACATCTCCTATACTAAAATGTTTAAAGTATTCATTTTTAGGAATAAGTCCAAAATATCTGTCATCAACAGCAACAAAAACACCGATTTTTTCATCGATACCATAAACAGTCCCGTTTACTATATCATTTTTTTTGTAATCTTTACATGGCAGAAGAAAACTATATATTTTCATAGTAGCAGAGATACGCCCTTTTTTATCTTCATAAAGTCCTACAAGATATCTTTCTCCTTTTTGAATTGGACAAAGTTCTTGTCCTTTTGGAAGAAGCAGCTCTTTTTTCAATCCCCAGTCAAGAAAAGCTCCCAGTCTTGGATTAACATCAGTAACTTCAAGCTTAGCAAGAGTTCCCACAGTAGCAGCTGTTTTTCTCATAGTGGCAATAGGTCTGTCTTCAGAGTCCATATATATAAGAACTTCAAGTTCACTTCCTATTTCAGGTTTTTCTTCCATTTCTTCATATTCATTTTTTGGAAGAAGAATGTTATCTTCTTCATTTCCTGTTTCAGCGTCAAGATATAGACCTATTGGAGTATAGTTACTTACTTTTAATTTCTGTCTTTTTCCCATTTTTATCATTTGAAATTCACTCCTTTATATTAAGCAGATATAAATTTTTCAGCAGATATATTCTGTAATATTAATTTTAATTTTTCATTGTTTTATGATACATTATACAGTCTAATTGGAAAAAATACAACTTTGTTTATTGTTTTTAAAATAAAAACTTATGAAAAATAGAGGTTTGTGATATAATTTTTATTGAGGAAAGTTATATTATAAAGGAGCGAGAAATGAAAAAGATACTTTTATTGATAATAACTATTTTTCTTTTTACAGGCTGTACAACAGTAAGAAAAAGAAATGACTATAAAATTTCAAAACATTTTACATTTTATGAAGCTATAAACAGCAGAAGTGCTAAAAAAAGAGGGCTGAATAATTATCCCAGCAGAGGGGATTTTAAAACTATAAAATATACGGCAAAGCGTATGGAAAAAATAAGAAATATTGTGGGAATGCCTTTAGTTGTCAATAGCTGGTATAGGAGTCCTAATACAAATAGATTAATAGGTGGAAGTACCTCATCTTCTCACAGATACGGGTTGGCAGTGGATTTTTCTGTTAAAGGAAATGCCAGAATAGCTTTTGACAGAATAAAAAGATCAGGATATAGTTTTGACCAGATGATATATTATAAAAGAAGAAATTATATACATATCTCTTTCAAAAAAAATATAAGAAAAGAGAGAAGACAGATTTTTATTAAGAGAAATTAAAAAAGAGGTGAATTATGTACTGCACCCAAAATCTTAGACAACTAAGATGGAGGGTGTAGTTTTTTTATG
>DXWL01000026.1 GCA_019416865.1 Fusobacterium sp. | reverse complement strand
CAAGAAGCGCCATTTTTTATTTTTTGTAAGTGTGAGTTGTTGCAAATTTGTAAAATAAATAGAAACTATTTTTTCTTAGAGAATTTGTTTTTACTATTTTATAAGTGCAGCAGCTTTTTTATTTTTTTGATATAAAAAAATATCTGCACAATTAATGCAGATATTTTAATAAAGGTTTATTATTTTTTATAAATACAAGCTATGAAATCATTATATTCTGTTTCAGATACAAGTTTATATCCATATTCCTCTACATTTGGAAAATAAAGAGGGTTTGAAGCTTCTGCTACTTTTACATGAGGCTTAAGTTTTGATATATATATTTCATCTAGTTGATAGTTATCAAGGTAGTATTTATATATAGTGTATCCTCCACAGACAAATATATCTTTTCCGCTGTTTTCATATCTCTTGATTATATCTTCAAGCTTTGTATCAAGAGTAAGGACAATAACTTCTCTATTTTTTTTCATTAAATTAATTGGAACAAATTTTGCTGTATTTTCTCCAAAAAGAACAATATTTCCTACTGTTTTTGATTTGTAGTAATTAAGTTCTTCCATAGAATGCCAAAGAAGTCCATTTCCTTCAGGAACTTTATCCCCTATAAGATTATCTTTTCCTACACAAACAATCATATTAAGTTTCATTTTAAATAGCCACCTCGTAACTTATTTTTTCACCATATTGATAATTTTCTATTACAACATCATCAGGTCTAAAATCATAAATTGAAGTAAAGTTTTCAATTTTTATTTTTGCACCATCAAAAGCAGGTCTTTTTACCTGTTCTAAAAGAGTATTCATATGTCTGTCATAGATGTGAACATTATGAATATTCCATATTATTTCAGCAGGTTCAAGTCCGCATTCCATAGCTACAAGCTTATGCAGTACAGAGTATTGGAAAACATTTGCTACAAGTCCGAGTGCTACATCACAGCTTCTTTGTCTTACTTCAAGGTATAATTTTCCATTTATAACAGACCATTGAGTAAGATGTACGCAAGGTGTAAGAGCCATTTCGTTAAGTTCTTCAGGAATCCAAATCTCTGTCATAATTCTACGGCTGTTTGGATTTTTTTTAAGTTCATTTATAACATAATCAAGTTGATTTTTGTATCCAAAAGTTTTTTTAGCAATTTGGTATCCATAAGCTTTTCCGATTGTACCATCAGCCATTTTCCATTCATCCCAAAATTTACATTTTAATTTATTAAGCTCGTCCACATCGTTTGACTGCATAATCCATATCCAGTAAAGTTCTCTGATAGGTGCTTTATTTGGTGCAAACCTTGTAGTAATAAGATGAGCTTCATCAGTTGAGTTATCCAATCTGAATTGGTATCCTATATAACTTTTATAGTGGGCAGGTGTTCCGTCTACATACTTTGTACGGACGTTACCTTCACTCCATATGCCTTTTTCGTCAATAGTTTTTACAATGTCGTTATATATTTTATCAAATTTACTCATTATTTCCCCCTTTTCTAATAATTTTTTGAGAAATTCATTATATATTTTATCATAAAAATAAAATATTTAATATAATAATTAAAAATAACGGAAAAAGTGCATAAGAAAAAATAATATATTAGAATGAAACATAGTTTTATGATATAATACTGTTACAGAGCAGAAAGATTCAGAAAAAAGTTTTAATATTTATATAATGAGAGGTGCAGAATGGATTATAAAATTGACTTACATGTTCACAGCAATACAAATCCTCATGTATTCAGCACAGTAAAGGAAAATGCTGATTATGCAGCGGAAACAGGAATGAAGGTGATAGCTATAACTAATCACGGTCCTGCCCTTGAGGATACGCCTCACTGGTGGCAGCTTATCAATATAAGAATTGTTCCTGAGTATATAAATGGAGTGAGAATTTTAAAAGGTGTAGAGGCTAATATTGTTGGAGAAAATGGAGAGCTGGATATCAACCAAAAAATTTATGAACTTATGGATATAGTTTTAGCAGGTTTCCATGGAAATCATCTTTATCCTAAAAATCAAGATAGAGAAAAAAATACAAGAGCAGCTGTAAATCTTATAAAAAGTCAAAAAGCAGATGTGTTAGTTCACTTAGGAAATCCTGAATTTCCTATTGATTATGAGTTGGTGGCAAAAACAGCTAAGGAATATAATGTGGCATTGGAATTAAATAACAGTTCTTTGGGAGGAACAAGAGTTGGTTCTGAAAAAACTTGCAGAGAACTTGCAAAATTTGCTAAAAAATATGGCTGCTATATTTGTATAAATACAGATTCACATTACTGTGCTCAGATAGGACATACACCTCTTGCCGGAAAAATTGCAGAGGAGATAGATTATCCTCAAGAACTTATTTTAAATAGTTCTGAAGATGTGCTTTATAAATTTTTAGAAATCAGAAAAAAATTAAAACCTGAAAAAATAAGTGATACCTACATAGAAACATATTATCCTACACCGAAATCTATGAAATAGTTGAATAACAACCTGAAAAAATAGTATAATATTAAAAGCAGTGCAGAAAGTAATTAAAATTTTGAAATTAATCAGGAGGATTTATGAAAGATAATAGAGTTTGTAACCTTTTAGGAATAAAATATCCTATTATTCAAGGAGCTATGGCCTGGATAGCTGATGGAAATTTAGCAGGTCATGTTTCAAAAGAGGGGGGACTTGGAATTATAGCTGGAGGAGGAATGCCTCTGGATATTTTAAGAGCTGAAATAAGAAAAGCAAAAGCTATAACATCAAATCCATTTGGTGTAAATCTTATGCTTATGATGCCTAATGTTGGAGAACAAATAGATATCTGTATAGAAGAGGGAGTAAAAGTAGTAACAACAGGAGCTGGAAACCCTGGTGTATATATGGAAAAATTAAAAGCAGCAGGAATAAAAGTAATTCCAGTTGTAGCTTCTGTGGCTCTTGCAAAAAGAATGGAAAAGATAGGAGCAGATGCTCTTGTTGCTGAAGGAATGGAAGCAGGGGGACATATAGGTGAAATAACAACTATGGCTCTTGTTCCTCAAATTGCAGAAGCAGTATCAATCCCTGTTATAGCAGCTGGAGGAATCGGAGGAGGAAAACAATTCCTTGCAGCCTTTGCTCTTGGTGCAGAGGGAGTACAAATAGGAACAAAGTTTATTGTTGCTGATGAGTGTAATGTACATGATAATTATAAAGAAGCTATTATAAAGGCAAAAGACAGATCAACTGTTGCAACAGGAAATTATACAGGACATCCTGTAAGAGTTATTGAAAATAAACTTGCAAAAGAGATGCTTGAAATGGAAAAACACGGAGCAACTGTTGAAGAACTTGAAAAACTTGGAACAGGAAAATTAAGACTTGCTGCTGTAGATGGAGATGTGAAAGAGGGAAGCGTTATGTCAGGACAGGTTGCAAGTATGGTAACTAAGAGAGAGCCTGTAAAAGATATTATTGAAGGGCTTATGAGAGATCTTGAGACAGCTGAAAAAGATTTATTTAATTATTTTAATAAATAAAAAAATGAGAGTGAGAATTTTTAAATTCTCACTCTCTTTATGTATTATTTAGAAAAATGTTTTTTCAACTCTTCAACTTTGTTAAGTTCTTCCCATGGAAGTTTGATATCTGTTCTTCCAATGTGTCCAAAGGCTGCAAGATCTTGATATCTAAATTCACAGCTTCTCAATTTAAGAGCTTTTTCTATTCCTCTTGGTGTTAAATCAAATATTTTTTTAACAGCATTTTCAAGTTCTATTACATCAACTTTTTCTGTTCCAAATGTTTCTACTTTTACTGATGTAGGTTCTGCAACTCCAATTGCATAAGAAAGCTGAACTTCACATTTATCAGCAAGATCTGCTGCAACTATATTTTTTGCTACCCATCTTGCAGCATAAGCAGCTGAACGGTCAACTTTTGAAGGGTCTTTTCCAGAGAAAGCTCCTCCACCATGTCTGAAGTATCCTCCGTAAGTATCAACTATAATTTTTCTTCCTGTAAGTCCTGTATCTCCGTGAGGTCCTCCAATTTCAAATCTTCCTGTAGGATTGATATGAATTTTTTTTACATCATCAAAGTTTAGTCTGTATCTTGAAAGAACAGGTTTTATTACAAATTCTTTTACATCATGGTGTATTTGTTCTTGAGTAACAAATGGGTTATGTTGTACAGAAACAACTATTGTATCTACAAACTGAACTTTTCCATTTCTGTCATATGCAAGAGTAACTTGTGATTTTGCATCAGGTCTTGCCCAAGAAAGAGTATTGTTTCTAGTAAGTTTTGTAAGTTCAACTAAGATTTCTCTTGCAAGAACAAGTGCAAGTGGCATAAGTTCAGGAGTTTCTTTTACAGCTCCTCCAAACATTATTCCCTGATCTCCAGCTCCTCCAACATCAACTCCCATAGCAATGTCAGGAGATTGAGAGTGAATAGCATTTAAAACTCCACAATCAGAATCAAATCCCATTCCTGGTTTGTATCCTATTTCGTCTATTTTTTTTCTAACTATATCCTGAATGTCCACATAAGTTTTAGTAGTGATTTCTCCTCCTACGATAACTTGTCCTGTAGTACAGAATACTTCACAAGCAACTCTTGAATTAGGGTCATTTGCAAGACAAGCATCAAGAACAGCATCAGAAATCTGGTCTGAAACTTTATCAGGGTGTCCTGGTGATACAAATTCAGAAGTAAAGTATGTTAAATTTTCCATTTTATAAAATCCTCCTAAGTAATAAATAAAAATAATAAATAAAATTTAAGAAATAAAAAATCCCTTTCACACAGATATGAAAGGGAAAACATTACAAAATATTTCCTTCCATCTGCTGGAATTAGCACCACACTATATAAGCAGGTTGCTGAAACTTCATCGGGCCGCTCCCTCGGTTTCTCTTGATGGTTCTCAATGATTATATAATTAAATACCAAAAAAGTCAAGATTATTTTTTATAAAAAATAAAAAAAATAAATATCTTTTCCTAAAATATGATATTATTATACTTTTAAAGTAAAAATAAGGATATTAAAAAAATATTGTTTTCTGTAAGAATTATTGACTTTTTTGGTATCTATATGCTATAATTATGTTGATAAAACATACTAGTTCATGAAAGAGTGGGGCAACCCACTCTTTATTCGTAGAATGGAAAAATGAAAGAGAGGTGAATGTGTATAAGTATGAAAGAAACAGCAGAAGAGGTTGTTGTAAAAATTGAAAACACAGTGCTTCCTGTACTTAAAGAGATGGGGCTTGAGTTGGTGGATATTGAATATCTGCAGGAAGGCGGATATTGGTATGTGAGAATTTATATCGAAAAACTTGACGGAGATGTATCTTTAGATGACTGTGCAAAAGTAAGCATGGCTGTAGAAGATGATATTGACAGAATGATTGATAAAAAATTCTTCCTTGAAATATCTTCTCCAGGAGTGGAAAGACCACTGAAAAAAGAAAAAGATTTTATAAGATTTACAGGTTCGAAAATAAAAGTAAGTTTAAAACACAAAATAAATGAAAAGAAAAATTTAGAGGGAATATTGTCAAAGTTTGAAGACAGTACTTTGTTTCTTCTGTCAGATGAAGGGGAAATAGAGATACCTTTTAAAGAGGTTAGAAAAGCAAACCTTGTTTATGACTTTAAGGATATTTAATGCCTAACAGGAGGAAAATTAATGAAAGGTAAAGACGCAAAAATATTTTTAGAAGCACTGGAAGAATTAGAAAAAGAAAAAGGGATAAGCAAAGAAAGTTTGCTTGAAACTGTTGAACAAGCTCTTCTTGCTGCTTATAAAAAACACTACGGTGAAGAAGAAAATGTTGAAGTAGAAATTGACAGAGAAACAGGAGAGATTGGAGTATACGAAGTAAAAACAGTTGTTGACGATGTATATGATGCAGCTCTTGAAATATCTGTAGAAGATGCTAGAGAAGTTAAAAAGAGAGCAAAAATAGGAGATATTGTAAAAATAGAAGTAAACTGTGAAGAGTTTAGAAGAAATGCTATTCAAAATGGAAAACAAATAGTTATCCAAAAAGTAAGAGAAGCTGAAAGACAAAATATCTATGACAAATTCAAAGTTAAAGAAAAAGATATTATAACAGGAATCATAAGAAGAATCGATGAAAGAAAAAATATCTTTATTGAATTTGACGGAACAGAAGCTATTCTTCCAATGGCAGAACAATCTCCTGCTGACACATACAGAGTTGGGGAAAGAATAAAAGTTTATGTAGCAGAAGTTGAAAAAACAAATAAATTCCCTAAAATAGTAATTTCAAGAAAGAATGAGGGACTTTTAAGAAAATTATTTGAACTTGAAATTCCTGAAATTGCAGATGGTCTTATCGAAATTAAATCTGTTGCAAGAGAAGCTGGTTCAAGAGCTAAAATAGCTGTATACTCTGCTGATAAAAATATTGATACAGTTGGAGCTTGTATTGGACAAAAAGGTCTTAGAATCAAAAATATTGTTGATGAACTTAATGGAGAAAAAATTGATATCGTTGAATGGAAAGATTCAATAGAAGAGTTTGTATCTGCTGTTTTAAGTCCTGCAAAAGTAAACAGTGTTGAATTACTGGAAGATGGAACAACTACAAGAGTAATTGTTGATCCTTCACAACTTTCACTTGCAATTGGAAAAAATGGACAAAATGCAAGACTTGCTGCAAAACTTACTGGAATGAGAGTAGATATAAAAGTTAAAGAGGATCTAAACAAAGCTGAGGAGCATACAGAAGAGGAAAATGAAGACTAATTCTGAGAGAATGTGTGTAATCTGCCGTGAGAAAAAAAATAAATCAGACCTGTTTAGAATAGTGGAAAAAGAAGAGGGAAGATTTATTCTTGATGAGAAACAAACAGCTCAATCAAGAGGGCAGTATGTATGCAAAACACATGAATGCATAAACAGATTATCAAAACATAAAAAAATAAAAGTGGAAATAGAAGATTTACTTAAAATGTTAAACTTGCTTAAGAAAGACACGAAAGATTATCTTAAGATTTTAAAAGCAATGAAAAATTCTCAAGAGCTTGTTTTTGGGATTAATATGATATTTGAAGAGATAGAAAAAGTTCATTTTATCATAATAGCTGAAGATATTAGTGAGAAAAATGACAAACGCCTTGTTTCAAAGGCAAAGGAAAAAAATATCCCATATGTTCATTATGGAAAAAAATCTGAACTGGGAGATATTTTTAATAAAGAGGAAATAAATGTTATTGCAGTTAAAAATAAAAAGGTAGCCCGTGGACTTATAGAGTAAGTTAAGGGAGGTGCTTAGTTTTAATGAAAGTTAGAGTACATGAATTAGCTAAGAAATACGAAATAGGAAATAAAGAATTTTTAAGTCTTTTAAGCGACTTAGATATAGAAGTATCATCTCATCTTTCAGGTCTTACAGAAGATCAGGTAGATAAGATAAAAAGCCATTTCAGCAAAGATGAAAAAGCTGCCGATGACGAAAAACCAAATAAAAAGAAAAAGAAATCAAAAATAAAAGAGAAAAGCAAGGAGCCTGTATTGGATTCAAAGAAGGATAAAAATAAGAAAAAGAAAAAAGGAAGAAGAACAGACTTCTTTGTAAAAAAAGCTGATACAGAAGGAAGTACAGTAGTAGAAGAGGACGGAATAAAGATAATCAAAATGAGAGGAGAAATGACTCTTGGAGATTTTGCTGAAAAACTAAAAGTAAACAGCTCTGAGATTATCAAAAAACTTTTCTTAAAAGGACAAATGCTTACAATAAACAGTCCTTTAAGCTTTGAACTTGCAGAAGAACTTGCAGCTGATTATGATGTTCTTGTTGAACAGGAAGAGGAAGAAGAAATAGCTTTCGGAGATAAATTTGCTCTTGAAATAGAAGATAAAGAAGCAGATTTACAAGAGAGAGCTCCAGTTATAACAATAATGGGACACGTTGACCATGGAAAAACATCTCTTCTTGATGCAATCAGAAAAACAGAGGTTGTTGCAGGGGAAGCTGGAGGAATCACTCAGAAAATAGGGGCTTACCAAGTAACTAAAAACGGTAAAAAAATTACTTTCGTAGATACTCCTGGACACGAAGCTTTTACAGATATGAGAGCCAGAGGAGCAAAAGTTACAGATATAGCTATTCTTGTAGTAGCAGCAGATGATGGGGTAATGCCTCAAACAATAGAAGCAATATCTCACGCAAAAGCAGCAAATGTACCAATTATAGTTGCAATAAATAAAATAGATAAACCTGAAGCAAATCCAATGAGAGTTAAACAAGAGCTTATGGAACATGGACTTGTATCTGTTGAATGGGGAGGAGATGTAGAGTTTGTTGAAGTATCAGCAAAAGCTAAAATAAACCTTGATATTCTTCTTGAAACAATCCTTATTACAGCAGAAATTCTTGAACTTAAAGCAAATCCTAAGAAGAGAGGAAAAGGTGTAGTTCTTGAATCTAAACTTGACCCTAAAGTAGGACCAGTAGCAGATATTCTTGTTCAAGAAGGAAACTTAAAAATAGGAGATGTTATTGTTGCTGGAGAAGCTTATGGAAAAGTAAGAGCACTTATTGATGATAAAGGTTTAAGAGTAAACAGTGCAGAAATGTCACAGCCTATAGAAATTATAGGATTTAACAGTGTTCCTGAAGCAGGGGATACAATGTATGTAATTCAAAACGAGCAACACGCAAGAAGAATTGTTGAAGAAATGGCAAAAGAGAGAAAAATGGCTGAAGTAAGTAAGAAAACAATAACTCTTGAATCTCTGTCAGAAAGCTTTGACAATGAAAACTTAAAAGAATTAAATCTTATTTTAAGAGCAGATTCAAAAGGTTCTGCTCAAGCACTGAAAGAATCTTTAATGAAACTTTCTACTAACGAAGTTGCAGTTAATATTATCCAGTCAGCTCCAGGAGCAATCACTGAAAGTGATATTAAACTTGCAGAAGTTTCAAGTGCAATTATCATAGGATTTAATGTAAGACCTACAACAAAAGCAATAAAAGAAGCAGAAGTTTCAGGAATAGAAATCAGAACTTCATCAATCATCTATCAAATCATTGAAGATATTGAAAAAGCTCTTACAGGAATGCTTGAGCCTGAATTTAAAGAAATGTATCTTGGAAGAATCGAGATTAAAAAAGTATTTAAAGTGGCAAAAGTTGGAAATGTTGCAGGATGTGTTGTGGTAGACGGTAAAGTAAGAAGAGATTCAAATATAAGAATAGTAAGAGATGGAGTTGTAACTTACGAAGGAAAACTTGCATCACTTAAGAGATTTAAAGACGACGCAAAAGAGGTTGTTGCAGGTCAGGAATGCGGACTTGGTATTGAAAACTTTAATGATATTAAAGAAGGAGATATCGTAGAAGCATTTGACATTCAAGAAGTAAAGAGAACTCTTAGATAATTAAAATAAGAGTGGCAATCCTCTATGCAGAACGGAGGAATATATATGAGAAGACAAAGATTGGCATCTATTGAAAAAGAAGTTTTAAGAGTAGTTTCAACAGCTTTATTTGAAGATGTAAAAAATCCAAAAGTAAAGGGAATGGTATCTCTTACAAAAGTAAGAGTAACAGAAGATCTTAAATTTGCAGATCTTTATTTCACTATCTTTTCAATGGATGGAGCAGAAGTAAATAAGGCAAGAGTTGAAGAGGGACTTAATGAAATAAGAGGATTTTTAAGAAAAAAAGTTTCAGAAGAGCTTGATCTTAGATTTATTCCTGAAATGAGAATAAAAATAGATGATTCAATAGAATATGCAGTAAAAATATCTAAAATATTAGATGATATAAAGAAACAGCAAGGAGAATAGGAACAAAAAGCTATGATATGGAAAAACAACAATGTTTCAGATTCCGTTGTAGCTGAAAAAGCAGATGCTTGGAAAACTTCCAAGATATTAACAAGACTCTTATTAAATAAAAATTTAGTTGAAAAGAAAGATGTGGAAAGATTTCTAAATCCCAGCCTTGATCAATTAAGAGATCCATTTGATTTTGAAAAAATGGAAGAAGCTGTAAGCAAAGTAATAAAATGTAGAAAAAATAACGAAAGAATTTATATTTATGGAGATTATGATGTAGACGGTATTACAGCAGCATCTTTTCTTGTACTTGTATTCAGAGAGATTGGAATAGATACAAGATATTATATCCCCAGCAGAATGGAAGAAAATTATGGACTTGATAAAAAGACTATAGATTTTATTGATGAAAGAGAGGGAAAACTTGTAATCACAGTTGATACAGGGGCAAACTCAATTGAGGATATAAGATATGCACAAAGTAAAGGGATAGATGTTATTGTTACCGATCATCATAAATCTACAAAAGAAAAATCAGATGAGGAATATATTTTAATCAATCCTAAACTGAGTGAAAACTATAAATTTAAATATCTTTCAGGAGCAGGAGTGGCTTTAAAACTTGCTCAGGGAGTATACAGAAAACTAGGAATATCAGAAGAAAGATTATATAAATATATTGATATTGTAATGATAGGAACAGTTGCAGATGTGGTTCCCATGATAGATGAAAACAGAGTTATTATAAGCAGAGGGCTTCAAGTTCTTGGAAAAACAAAGGTGAAAGGTTTAGTATATCTTATAAGATATTTGAAATTTCAAAACAAGAATATAAATACTACAGATGTAAGTTATTTTATATCTCCCCTTATAAACTCTCTTGGAAGAATAGGAGTTTCTAAGATTGGGGCAGACTTTTTTATTGAAGAAGATGATTTTAAAATCTACAACATTATTGAAGAGATGAAAAAAACCAATAAGATAAGGAGAAGGCTTGAGAAGAAAATATACGATGAAGCTTTGGAAATGCTTGAGAAAAATAGAAGCAGTAAAAAGCTGTCATATATATTTTTAGTTTCAAGAAATTGGCATCCTGGTGTAATCGGAGTGGTATCTTCCAGATTAAGTATAAAATTTGGTGTCCCTGTAATATTGGTTGCAATAAAAAACGGAGTAGGAAAAGCGTCTTGTAGAAGCAGCAATGGCATAAATATTTTCAACATATTCAAAAAAATGGAAGATAAGCTTGTTCGTTTTGGAGGGCATGATCTGGCAGCAGGATTTATTGCAGAGCTTGATAAACTTTCTGAAATAGAAGAGCTGTTTTCTAAAGAGATAGATAAGCTGAAAACTATAAGAGAGGAAGAGGTTCTTGATATAGACCTCGAGCTCCCCATAGATGAAATAAATGAGGAGCTTCTTGAAGATATAAAACTCCTTTCTCCATATGGGCTGGAAAATCAGCAGCCTCTTTTTATGGACAGAGGGGTATATATTAGAAATATAGAAAAGTTTGGTGTAGAGGGACGGCACTTTAATGGGATAATTCAAAAAAATAAGAAAGAGTATCCTTTTATTGCCTTTAATCTGTCTAACGAAATAGAACATAGAAGTACAGAAGAAAAATTTGATATAATATATTATCCTGAAAAAATAACTGTAAAAGGAAGGGAAAAATATAATATCAGAATAAAAAGTATAAAATAAGTTTTATATAAAAACCTAAGGAGGAAAAAATGAAACACGAAATCAAAAAACTAGAAAAATCTGCAGTAGAAATTGTTATTTCATTAACTAAAGAAGAAGCTGCACCATTAAAAAAGGAAATTCTTTCTAATGCACAAAAAACTGCTGAGGTTCCAGGATTCAGAAAAGGACATGCTCCTTTAGACCAAATCGAAGCAAAATATGCTGACGGAATCAAAGAAGAACTTACAGACAGAGTTTTAAAACAATATTACCCAGAAGTAATAAAAGCTGAAGAATTAAAACCTGTAAGTCCAGTATATAACGTAAAAACTAGCGAAGAAGATGGATTTACTGTTACTTTCTCAGTAGATGTTTTCCCTGAAGTAACTTTAGGAGAATACAAAGGTGTAGAAATAGAAAAAACAGTTTTCGAAATGACTGAAGATAAATTAAACGAAGAAATCGAAAGAATGCTTAACGCTAAAGCTGAATTAAAAGATGCTGAAGAAGGATACAAAGCTCAAATGGGAGATACAGTTGATTTAGCATTTGAAGGATTTGTAGACGGTGTTGCTTTTGAAGGTGGAAAAGCAGATTCTCACCAATTAAAACTTGGAAGCAAAATGTTTATAGATAACTTCGAAGACCAATTAGTAGGGTACACAGTAGGACAAGAAGGAGAAGTAAATGTAACTTTCCCTGCTGAATACCATGCTGCAAACTTAGCAGGAAAACCAGCTGTATTCAAAGTAAAAATCAATGCAATAAAAGTTGAAAACAAACCAGAATTAAATGAAGAATTTGCAAAAGCAAATGGATTTGAATCTGTAGAAGATTTAAAAGCTAAAAAATCTGAAGAAGTTGCAAAAAGAGGAGAAGAAAACGCTAAACAAGAAAACAGAGGAAAAATGTTAAGAAAAGTAGCTGACGCTTCTACTGTTGAAATTCCTCAAAGCTTAATCATAAGAGAAGTAGAAGGAAGACTTGCTGAACTTGAGCAACAACTTTCTATGCAAGGAATGAACTTAGAACAATACTTCAAAATGACAGGAATGACAATGGATACTGTATTTGCTCAACTTGCTCCAATGTCTGAAAACAAAGTTAAATTAGATCTTATCCTTGACAAAATAGCAGCAGATGAAAAATTAGAAGTTTCTGAAGAAGAAATGATAGCTAAAACTGCTGATGTTGCTAAAATGTACGGAATGACTCCTGAAACTTTAAAAGAAGAATTAGACAAAACTAAGAGATACAATGAATTTTTAAACAGCTTAAAAATGGATTTATTAATGAGCAAAGCTATCGAATTCATCGAAGCTAACGCAAAATAATAATTAATTTGTAAGAAAGGAGTTCTCTGATATTTTCAGAGGACTCTAAACTTACATCAATTAAAAAATAAAAAACAGAAAAATTTATATGAATTAAATAAAATAGGAAAATTGATATAAAGTTTTTTGTTTTTTATTTAAGGAGGAAAAAGAATATGTATAATCCAATAGTAATAGAAAATACAAGTTATGGTGAAAGATCATATGATATATATTCAAGACTTTTAAAGGACAGAATAATATTTCTGGGAACAGAGATAAATGACAATGTGGCAAATGCCATTGTTGCACAACTTCTTTTTTTAGAAGCAGAAGATCCTGAAAAAGATATCACAATGTATATAAACAGTCCTGGAGGAGTGGTTACAGCAGGAATGGCAATATACGATACAATGAACTATATAAAACCTGATGTTCAGACAATATGTGTGGGACAAGCAGCAAGTATGGGAGCTTTTCTTCTGTCAGCAGGTGCAAAGGGAAAGAGATTTTCACTTGAAAATTCAAGGATAATGATACATCAGCCTCTTGGGGGAACTCAGGGACAAGCTGTAGATATAGAGATACATGCTAAAGAAATTTTAAGACTTAAGAAAACTTTGAGTGAAATATTGGCCAAAAATTGTGGTAAATCACTTGAGGATATTTACAGAGATACTGATAGAGATAATTTCATGTCTGCAGAGGAAGCTGTAGAATATGGAATAATAGACAAGGTTATTAAAAGATAACGAGAGAGGGGATAAAATATGGATAAACCAGTATGCTCTTTCTGTGGAAGAGGACAAGAAGAAGTAGGGAAATTATTTTCAGGTATAAATGGAGCTTTTATTTGTGAAGATTGTATAGAAGCTTGTTATGAAATGCTTGATTACTCTCTTGGAGAGGAAGTACTGCCTAAAGAACAGGCAGGAAGCATGGAAAATACAGAACTGCTTACACCAAAAGAGATAAAAGAAAAACTAGATGAATATGTAATAGGACAGGAAGAGAGTAAAAAAGTTTTGGCTGTTTCTGTTTACAACCATTATAAAAGAATAAAACTGGCAGGAGAGCTGGATAACAGTGTTGATGTACAAAAATCAAATGTACTTGTAATAGGACCTACAGGTTCTGGAAAAACGCTTATGGCTCAAACACTTGCTAAAATACTTAACATACCTTTTGCAATAGCAGATGCTACAACTCTTACAGAGGCAGGATATGTTGGGGATGATGTGGAAAATGTTCTAGTAAGACTTCTTCAGTCAGCAAATTATGATGTAGAAGCAGCTGAAAGAGGTATTGTATATATAGATGAGATAGACAAGATAGCAAGAAAATCTGAAAATATGTCTATAACTAGAGATGTTTCAGGAGAGGGAGTGCAACAGGCACTTTTAAAAATAATTGAGGGTACAAAATCTCAAGTACCGCCTCAAGGGGGAAGAAAGCACCCTAACCAGGAGCTTATAGAAATAGATACTAAAAATATTCTTTTCATAGTTGGAGGAGCTTTTGAAGGACTTGAAAAAGTTATTTCAAAAAGAACACAACAGAAAAGTTTAGGTTTTGGAGCTGACACAAGCAGAGTTAAAAGGGGAGAAGAGGGAGAAGTTTTAAGAAAAGTTACTCCTGAAGACTTGATAAAACAAGGAATAATCCCAGAACTTGTTGGAAGACTTCCACTTGTAACAACTCTAGACAGTTTAGATGAAGAGGCTCTTTTAAGAATACTTGTTGAGCCTAAAAATGCAATAGTAAAACAATATCAAAAATTCTTTGAAATGGAAGGAATAACTCTTGAAATAACAGAGGGAGCTTTAAGAGAGGTAGCAAGAAGAGCTATGGCAAGAAGAATAGGTGCAAGAGGACTTAGAGCAATTCTTGAAAATACTATGCTTGAGCTTATGTACGAAGTTCCTTCACAAAAAGATGTAGAAAAAGTGATAGTTGATATAGATGGACTTGATGATTATAAAAAAGTTCAGATTATCAAAAGGGAGGATTAACAGCTTATGGAAAACAGATTACCGTTTCTGCCGACAAGAGATTTGGTTGTATTCCCCGGAATAGTAACACCTGTTTATGTGGGTAGAGAAAAAAGTATAAATACTCTTGAAACAATCGTCAGCGGAGAGCAGAATCAAATGCTTTTCGCTATGCAGAAAGATACATTAAAAGAAGATCCTAGAATTCCAGGAGATGTTTACACAACAGGAGTTCTAGTAAATATTCTTCAGACAGTAAAAATGCCTAATAAAACTGTAAAAATACTTGTAGAGGCTGAATCAAGAGTAATAATTGAAGATCCGAAAGAGGAAAAAGGAAAATATACAGCAGGGTATACAGTAGTTGAAAGCAAAAATTTAGATAAAAAAGAAGCACTTGCAGTTTACAGAAAAGTTCTTGAATATTATGAAGAGTTCAGTAAATTTTCGTCAAAGGCTCTTCCAGAAATACTTGTTACATTAAAATCAAGTAAAGATATCAGCGGAGGATTTGATTTAATAGCAAGTAATCTGCCTATTGACTCAAAAGAAAAGCAAAAAATTCTTGAAATGCTTGATGCAGAACAAAGAGGATTTATGCTTCTTGATATTCTTACAAAAGAGATTGAACTGAATGAGATTGAGAAAAAAGTAGAAGATAAAGTAAGAAATAAGATGAATGATGCTCAAAAAGCATACTACTTAAAAGAAAAAATAAATGCTATGAAAGAGGAGATACAAGATTATACTCCTGAAGATGAAAATTCTGATCTTGCAGAAAGAATAGAAAAAGCAAAACTTCCAGCTGAAGTTAAGAAAAAAGTAGATGAAGAGCTGAAAAAAATGAGTAAGATGTCAGGACTTTCAGCAGAGGCCTCTGTGTCAAGAAACTATATAGAAACACTTCTTGACCTTCCATGGAAGAAAATGACAAAAGATGATCTTAATATAGAGAGAGCTGCTTCAGTTCTTGACAGAGATCATTATGGGCTTAAAGAGGTAAAAGAAAGAATACTTGATTATCTTGCAGTGAAAAAACTTAATCCAAAAATGAAGGGAACTATTATATGTCTTGTAGGACCTCCAGGAGTAGGAAAAACATCTCTTGCAAAATCTGTAGCAGATTCTCTTGGAAGAAAATTCGTAAGAGTTTCTCTGGGAGGAGTGAGAGATGAGGCAGAGATAAGAGGACATAGAAGAACATATATAGGATCTATGCCGGGAAGAATAATGAAGGCAATGAAAATTGCAGGGGTAAAAAATCCACTTATACTTTTAGATGAACTTGATAAAATGTCAAGTGATTTTAAAGGGGATCCAGCTTCAGCAATGCTTGAAGTACTTGACCCTGAACAAAATATTCACTTTGAAGATCACTATATAGACACACCATTTGATTTGTCAGAGGTATTTTTCCTTGCAACAGCAAATGATTTAAGAAATATTCCAGAGCCTCTTATTGACAGAATGGAAATTATAACTCTATCTTCTTATACAGAATATGAAAAACTTCATATTGCAAAGCAGTATCTTGTAAAACAGCTTCAAGAAGAAAATGGACTTAAAAATATAAAAATAACAGTATCTGATAATGTTATTTTAAAAATAATAAATGAATATACAAGAGAAGCAGGAGTAAGAAATCTGAAAAGAGAGATAAATAATCTTTTCAGAAAGGTTGCCAGAAAAGTTGTAAAAGAAAATATTGATAAGGTTACAATAACTGTAAACAACCTTGAAAAATATCTTGGAAAAGCTAAATACAGACCTGAAAAATTAAAAGAGAAAACTTATAAAGTGGGAATTGTAAATGGACTTGCATGGACTGCTGTAGGAGGAGTAACTCTTGAAGTTCAGGGAGTCTTAATTCCAGGAAAGGGAACACTTAACTTAACAGGAACTCTTGGAAATGTAATGAAGGAATCAGCAGAGGTTGCATTTACTTATGTAAAATCAAACTTTGAAAAATATCATATTAATGAAAAAGATTTCCTTGAAAATAAAAATATTCACCTTCATTTCCCAGAGGGAGCAACACCAAAAGATGGACCATCAGCAGGTATTACAATTACAACAGCAATTCTTTCAGTACTTACTGGAAGAGAGATAAGACAAGATATTGCAATGACAGGTGAGATTACAATAACAGGTGAAGTCCTTGCAATAGGAGGAGTGAAAGAGAAAGTAATAGGAGCTCACAGAGCTGGAATAAGAGAGGTAATTTTACCTGAAGATAACAGAGCTGATATTACAGAAATTCCTCACGAAGTGGCAAAAGATATGAAGATAAACTTTGTAAAATCTTATGATGAAGTGGAAAATTTAGTTTTTAAAAAATAAAATTAGGAGAGATTATATGATAATAAAACAGGCAGACTTTGTGAAATCTGCTGTATATGAGAAAGATTATCCTGAAGAGCTGTCAAATATAGAGTTTGCTTTTGTAGGAAGATCAAATGTTGGAAAATCTTCTCTTATTAACAGCATAACAAGAAGAGGAAAACTTGCCAGAATAAGTAAGACTCCAGGAAGAACACAGCTTATTAACTATTTTTTAATAAACAATGAGTTTTTCCTTGTTGATTTGCCGGGATATGGTTTTGCCAAAGTTCCTAAGGCAATGAAAGCTGAGTGGGGACAGACTATGGAGAGATATCTTGCAAGTAATAGAAAAAAATTGGTGTTTGTTCTTTTAGATATAAGAAGAGTTCCTACAGGGGAAGATATGGATATGCTTCACTGGCTTGATCACTTTAATATTCCATTTAAAATTATTTTTACAAAAATGGATAAGGTATCAAATAATGAAAAATTTAAATGTTTAAAAGCTATAAGAACAAAACTTGAGTTCCATAATGAAGATGTGTTTTTCCACTCTTCATTAAAGGATACAGGAAGAGATGAAATTTTAAATTACATAGAAGAAGTGTTAAACGAAGGAAAATCAGAGCAGGAGGGAAATTAATGAAAGAATTGGAAAAAATCTATTCTCCCAGTGAAATTGAAAAAAAATGGTATAAGTACTGGGAAGACTCTAAGTATTTTGCAGCAACTTTAGAAGATGGTAAGGAGAATTATTCAATAGTTATTCCGCCTCCAAATGTAACAGGAATACTTCATATGGGGCACGTTTTAAATAACTCTATTCAGGATACTCTTGTAAGATACAACAGAATGACAGGAAAAAATACTTTATGGCTTCCTGGATGTGATCATGCAGGTATAGCAACTCAAAATAAAGTAGAAAGAAAACTTGCTGAAGAGGGATTAACAAAAGAGGATCTTGGAAGAGAAGAGTTTTTAAAGAGAACTTGGGCTTGGAAAGAGGAGCATGGAGGAATAATCACTAACCAACTTAGAAAACTTGGTGCTTCACTTGATTGGGACAGAGAAAGATTCACAATGGACGAAGGACTTTCAGAAGCAGTAAGACATATATTTGTTGATTTATATAATGATGGATTAATCTATCAAGGTGAATATATGGTTAACTGGTGTCCAAGATGTGGAACAGCTCTTGCTGATGACGAAGTAGACCACGTGGAAAAACCAGGAAACTTTTGGCATATAAAATATCCTGTAAAAGGAACTGATAAATTTTTAATAATAGCAACTACAAGACCTGAAACAATGTTAGCAGACGTGGCTATAGCTGTAAATCCTAACGATGAAAGATATACAGAGTTTGTAGGAAAAAAAGCAATTCTTCCATTAGTGGGAAGAGAGATAGATATTATTGCTGATGAATATGTTGATATGGAATTTGGAACTGGAGCATTAAAAATAACTCCTGCTCATGACCCTAACGACTTTAACATTGGAAATAAGTATAATCTTCCAATCATAAATATGATGACAGCAGATGGAAAAATTGTTGAAGATTATCCAAAATATGCTGGACTTGACAGATTTGAAGCAAGAGAAAAAATTGTTGAGGATTTAAAAGCTGAAGGATATCTTGTAAAAATAGAGCCTCATGCTCACAATGTAGGAACTTGCTACAGATGTGGAACTATTATTGAACCAAGAGTTTCAAAACAATGGTTTGTAAAAATGGAACCTCTTGCAAAAAGAGCTCTTGAAGTAGTAAGAAACGGTGAAATAAAAATCATGCCTAAGAGAATGGAAAAAATCTATTACAACTGGCTTGAAAATATAAGAGATTGGTGTATCTCAAGACAACTTTGGTGGGGACACAGAATTCCAGCTTGGTATGGACCTGACCAAAAAATGTTTGTTGCAATCAGTGAAGAGGAAGCAATGAAACAGGCAGAAGCTCATTATGGTAAAAAAGTAGAGCTTGTTCAAGAGGAAGATGTACTTGATACATGGTTTTCATCTGCACTTTGGCCTTTCTCAACTCTTGGATGGCCTGAAAAAACAAAATCTCTTGAAATGTTCTACCCTACATCAACACTTGTAACAGGTGCTGATATAATATTCTTCTGGGTAGCAAGAATGATTATGTTCGGACTTTATGAAATGGATGAAATTCCATTTAAAAATGTGTTCTTCCACGGAATTGTAAGAGATGAAATCGGAAGAAAGATGTCTAAATCTTTAGGAAACTCTCCTAATCCATTAGACCTTATTGAAAAATATGGAGCAGATGCTATAAGATTTGCTATGATATATAACACATCTCAAGGGCAGGACGTTCACTTCTCTGAAAAACTGATTGAGATGGGAAGAAACTTTGCAAATAAAATGTGGAATGGATCAAGATTTGTTATCATGAATCTTGAAGGATTTAATCCAGTGAATGTAGATAAGAGCAGATTAAAATATGAACTTGTTGATAAGTGGATATTCTCAAGACTAAATGAAACAGCAGCAACAGTTGCTGAAAAACTTGATAAATTCCTTTTAGATGAAGCTGCAAAAGCTGTATATGAATTTTTAAGAGGAGATTTCTGCGACTGGTATGTGGAAATAGCAAAAATAAGATTATACAATTCTGAAGATGCAGATTCAAAATTAACCGCTCAATATGTATTATGGACTGTTCTTGAAGCTGGAATGAGATTACTTCACCCATTTATGCCATATATCACTGAAGAGATTTGGCAGACAATAAAAACAGATGGGGATACAGTAATGCTTAGAGAATATCCTACAGCTGATGAAAGACTTATAGATAAAGATGTGGAAAAATCTTTTGAATATATAAAAGAACTTATTTCATCACTTAGAAATATAAGAGCAGAGGCTGGAATCTCTCCTGCAAAACCAGCAAAAGTGGTTATAAAATCAGCTGACGAAAGTGAGCTTAATACAATAAAAGAAAACTACTTCTTTATTACAAAACTTGGAAACTTAGAATCTATTGAATTTGGAAAAGATATGGAAAAACCTGCTCAAAGTGGATTCAGAGTTACAGGAAATTCAGAAGTATATATGATTCTTACAGGACTTCTTGATATTGAAGCAGAGGTTAAAAAATTACAGGCTCAACTTGATAAAGTTTCAGTTGAACTTGAAAAAATGAATGCTAAACTTTCTAATGAGAAATTTACTTCAAAAGCTCCTGCTCATATTTTAGAAAGAGACAGAAGAATTCAAAAAGAATATCAAGATAAGTTTGATAAACTGTCTGAAAATATAAAAGAACTTCAAAATCAATAAAAATGAAAAGGGAATGGAGATGAAATCCGTTCCCTTTTATAATGTTATAAAAATCCAAGTACTTTTAAAGAAGCTTTTTCACATGTTATTTCAAGAGGTGATGTTGGTCCAGGCTCACCATCAATATCTGTTGTATAATTATTTTCAACCTCTATTTTTAACTTATCAGTTTTAAAATGTACTATCCCTTTTGGATAAGTAAGATTTTTTCTTAAGATAAATTGTGAAAGGAAAGTCAGCTTTTCCAAAATATTTTCACCATCTACAATGATTACATCAAGCATTCCATCATCTACAAGTGAATCATGGGCAATCTCAAATCCCCCTGCTGTTCTTCCATTAAAAACAAAAAACAAAATAGATGATCCTTTAAATGAACTATGAGGAGATTCAACAGATATATTCAGTTTTTTAAAATTTGGAAGCTCTTTTAATCCTGTAAAATAATATGCCAGTTTACCAAACATATTTTTATGGCTTGTAGGAGTTTTTTGTGAAACATCTGTAAAAAGTCCACAGCTGAAAATATTTACAAAATATTTATCATTAGCCTTTCCAAGATCAACCATTCTAGGTGTACTATTTAAGATTTGGTCTATTGATTTTCTGATACTGTGAGGCATACCTATAACATGGGCAAAATCATTGGCTGTTCCTGCAGGAAGAACTGCAAGAGGAATATCAAGATTTTTCTCTTTTATAATATTTACAATTTGGTTTACTGTTCCATCACCTCCTGAAACAAGAATATGATCATATGTATTATCATCTATATCCCAAAAAGCATTTTCAAGATTTACATTGTAGCTTATACGAAAAGGTATAACCATATATCCGTATTTTTGATATGTATTTATAATATAATCAAGATATTTTAAAATTTCACGCTCTCCTGAAAAGGGATTGTAGATAAATTTAACTTTTTTCATAACTTCTCCTTATTCTAAACTAAAAATCATATTCTAATTATAACATATTTTTTAAAAGAAAATACTGAAATTTGAAAACTAGAAAATTTATAAAAAAAATACTATTATTGCTGTAAAAAAATGTATTATTTGGTATAATATTAAGAGAATAACTTATAGAGGAGATATTTTAATGAAAAAACAAATATGCTTTTATATAAATACTTTTGTAGTGGGAGGAATAGAAAAAGTATTAATTGAATTGTTAAAAAATATAGATAAAAATAAATTTAATGTAACTCTTTTGATTGGATTTAAATTAGATGAAATGGAAAAGTTAAAATCAGATCTCCCAAAAGATATAAAAATAGAGTATATTTTGGAAAATGATTTTTTTTGCAGAATAAAAAAGAAAAAAAGTATGGGGAAATTGAATAAATTTGAAAAAATTTTTGGAGAAAGCTTTTCGTGGCTTAGAAAAATTATATTTAGAAAAAGATTGTTTGAAAAAATAAAAAATATGGATGTGATTATAGATTTTGATATGACTTTGGCTTCTTATGCTAAAGATATAAAAAATAAGATAGTGACATTTTGTCATTTCAGTCCTAAAAATTACCATAGAGGAATAAAAAGCAGACAGAGAAAACATGGAGAAAGATTGAATAATTATGATAAAGTAATAATGATATCCGATGAAATGAAACAAGAAGCTTTGGAAATGTATCCATTTTTAGAGAAGAAATTATTAAGGGTATATAATTCTTTTGATATAGAGAGAATTTTAAGAATGTCAGAAGAAAAAATTGAGGATAAAAAAATAGAAGATAAATATATTTTAGCTGTAGGTAGATTAGAAGAAACACAAAAAGATTTTACAACTCTTATTAAAGCTTATGCTCTGATTGAGAAAAAAATACAAGAAAAATTATTTATTATAGGTGAAGGAAGACACCAAGAGGACTTGATTAACTTAGTAAAAAAAATGAATTTAGAAGATAGAGTAACTTTTTTAGGATTTCAAAAAAATCCATATCCTTGGATGAGAAAAGCATCTTTATTTGTTCATAGTTCAAAGTTTGAGGGTCTTCCTACCGTAGTTATAGAAGCTTTGATTCTAAAAAGATTAATAATAGCAACGGATTGCCCTACAGGTCCAAAAGAAATTTTAGATAATGGGAAAAATGGTATTCTTACAGAAATAGGGAATGAGAAGCAAATGGCACAAGCTATTGAAAAAATATTAATCAAAAAAGATGAAAATGAAAATTATTTGAAAAACTCTTTAGATAAAATTAAAGAGTTTGATTCAAGAAATGTAATGAAAGAATTAGAAAAAATATTAATTGAGGTTTAATAAAGATGAATAGTTTAAATCTAATAATAAAAAAAATTAATAATATGAAATTTTTTTCCTTTAAAGAAGAAAATTTTAAATTAATAGAGGATTTTTTTAAGTTAAATTATAAAGTATTAGAGGAATTTAAAAATGATAAAAGAACGTATGTAGCTAAAATATTAATTAATGATAAAGAATATATTTTAAAAAAAATATATATAAATAAGAAAATAAAAAAATTTCTTTCTTTTTTTAAAAAGGGAGAAGCTTTATCTACATTTTTTAATGTACATGAAGTGAAAAATCTAGGAGTAAGTGAGTTAGCTGACATTTTAATAGCTGGTATAGAAAGAAAAAATGGAATTATAGTAAATGAAATAGTTATAATGGAATATTGTTTAGGTGAAAAAACAATAACCGATGAAAATTTATTAAAGGTTATTCCTATTTTAAATAAGATATATTCTTTAGGTAGATTTCATGGAGATTGTAATCCTGGAAATTTTATTTTAAATGAAAAAGGGAATATTAAAATTTTGGATACTAAACTTAAAAAGATGTGGTTTGGAGATTATAGAAAACATTATGATACACTGACTCTTATGAAACATTTTAAAAATAAAATAGAATATCCATATAAAAAAAATATATTTTATTATTTCGCATATATAGTTAGACAAATCAGAAATAAAAAAAGGGGAAGAAAGTGAATAAAATACTAAAAACATCATTAACAATAGTGGGAATATTATTTTTCTGTATACTTTTAAAAAGTGGAGTAAAACTTTATAATGTTATAGGTGTAGTAGGACTTTATGGAAGTATATATTATTTTATGACATTAAACTCTGAAGGAATAGAAAATTTTTATTTAAAAGAAATTATGACAATTTTAATTTCTTTTAATTTACAAAAAGTAGAATATATTCTTTATAAAGAAGTATACAAAAATAAATTATTTTTATATACAAATATAGTAATGATTTGTTTTTTTTGTGTCTTATTTATATATAACTTGTTTAAAGATAAAAAAATATCTTTAAAAAATGTTTTAGATTTAGTATATGAATTTCTAATTATTAATATACCCTTTTGTGTAGTGAGAGGACGCGGAACAAAACTAGTAATGATATTTATTTTAATTTTTACTCTAAAACAAATTTATAACAAAGAAATAATATTTGATAAAAATTTAAAAAATATTTACATAAGTATAATTTTTTTAATTTTATTTTCTACAACAAGTTTTATAGGAAATGATATAACTGATTATAAAATTGATCATTATATAAATTATACAAAAAATTTGTTATTTTTATTACTCTTTTTTCAAATAAAATTTAGTAATGATACATTGAGGAAGATATTATATGTAGGAATAAGTACATCGTTACTTAGAATTATACCAATTATTATATTATTTTTAAAAAATGGCAATTTTTCTTTTAGAGTAGGATATGAAAATCCAAATGTCTGGGCACTAGAAGCAGTTTTATGTGGTTTAATCTTTTTATATTCTATATTATTTGAAAAAAAAAAGGGAATATATTATAATGTATTTATTATATATTTTAGGTTTATATTTATCAGGTAGTAGGGGTGGTGTTTTATCCTTTCTTATAACAAATTTGATTTTATTGATATATAAATATAGAAGTAAGTTAAAAATACTTACTATTATAGGAATTTTAGGAGTAGGTATTATTTTTGTGGTATTAAATACTAATAATCGTATTTCTAATACCTATAAATTAATAAAAAATGAAAAAAAATTAGATAATTCTTCAAAGATAAGATTAATTATATATAAAGAAGCTTTTGAACAGTTTAAAATAAAACCTATAAATGGAATAGGTTTTGAAGGTTATAGGGAATTTTCTATTAAAAGACATGAAAAAGAGTTTTCACAAATGAGTTATATAGAACAAAACGCTTATACTCAATGGCACACACATAATAATTTACTAGATATTTTATCTTCAACTGGAATATTAGGTTTTATAGCATATATAAGTACATTATATTTTATTTTAAAGAAAATATATGTTAGTAAAAAAAATGAGATAAAAATATTAGTAATATTGATGATTTTAGCATACGAAATATGTGGATTAGTAGATGCCTCAACTCATTATTACGATTTACAATTATTTTTGTATTTTGTAATAGGAATTTATATAGCACAAATAACCCCTAAAATAAGTTTTTCAAAAAAGGAAAATTAGAACAATGAAAGGAATAATTCTTGCAGGTGGAAGTGGAACAAGATTGGCTCCGCTTACGAAGATTAGCTGTAAACAGCTTCTTCCTGTCTATGATAAACCAATGATATATTACCCTCTTTCAACACTTATGAAAGTAGGAATAAAAGATATTCTTATAATTTCAACTGAAAAAGATATAGTAAAGTTTAAAGAACTTTTTTCTAATGGAGAAAATTTAGGAATAAATTTGCAATATAAAATTCAAGAAAAACCTAATGGAATTGCAGAAGCATTTATTATAGGCAGAGAATTTATAAAAAATGAAAGTGTTGTTTTAATTTTGGGAGATAACATATTTTATGGAAAGAAATTTGAAGAAAGTTTAAAAAAGAATATAAATTTACAATCAGGAGGGAAAATTTTTGGTTATAAAGTAAAAAATCCTGAAAGTTATGGAGTGATAGAGTTTGATGAAAATAAAAGAGTTTTGTCTATAGAGGAAAAACCTGTAAATCCTAAATCAGATTATATTATTCCGGGAATATATATTTATGATAATTCTGTAATAAAAAAAGCAGAAAACTTAAAACCAAGTAAAAGAAAAGAGTTGGAAATTACAGATATAAGCAATATGTATTTAAAGGAAAATAACTTATCTGTAGAAATTTTATCAGAAGAAAATACTTGGTATGATACAGGAGCTTGTGATTCATTACTTGAAGCAGGAAATTTTATTCAAAAAGAGCAGAAAGAAACGGGAAAATATATTGGCTGTATAGAAGAGATTGCATATAGAAATGGTTGGATAACTAAAGAACAGCTCTTGAAATCGGCAGAAACACTTTTAAAAACAGAGTACGGAAAATATTTATTAAAAAAAGTTAATGAATAGGAATTATTATGCAGAAATTTACTAAAATAGAAACAGAAATTGAAAATTTAATAGTGATAAAGCCTAATGTTTATCAAGATGAAAGAGGTTTTTTCTTTGAAAGCTATAACAAAAGAGATTTTTTAGAAATGGGAATAAATGACGAGTTTGTACAAGATAATCATTCAAAATCTCAAAAAGGTGTGTTGAGAGGTCTTCATTTTCAAAAAGAGAATTCACAAGGAAAATTGATAAGAGTTATCCAAGGAAAAATTTATGATGTTGTTGTAGATTTAAGAAAAAACAGCAGGACTTTTGGAAAATATTTTGGAATAGAACTTTCAGAAGAGAATAAATTAATGTTGTATATTCCTAGAAATTTTGCTCACGGCTTTTTGTCATTGGAAGAAGGGACAGAAATTTTATATAAAACAACAGACTATTATAATCCTGCTGATGAATATGGAATTATATGGAATGACAAAGATTTAGATATTGATTGGAAATTTGAAGAATACAAAATAAAAGAAAGTGAGCTTATTTTATCTGAAAAGGATAAGAAACAAAAATCTTTCAGAGAGTTTTTAGAAGGTAAATAATGATATTAATAACAGGTGCAAATGGTCAGCTTGGATATGACTTTCAAAGATTATTTGATGAAATAAAAGAGGAATATATTGCAACAGATGTAAATGATTTAGATGTTACAGATGTTGAAAAAGTAAGAGAATTTGTACAGAATAAAAATATTTCTCTTATTATAAATTGTGCTGCATATAATAATGTTGATAAGGCAGAAGATGAGCAAGAACTTTGCAGAAAATTAAATACATATGCTCCAAGGGATTTGGCAATAGTTGCAAATGAAATAGGAGCAGATTATATAACTTACTCAACAGACTTTGTATTTGATGGTAAAAAGAAAACTCCTTATACAGAGGAAGATATTCCTAATCCTTTATCAATTTACGGAAAAACTAAACTAGAAGGAGAAAAGGAAGTCTTTAGAGTTAAACTAGATAGTTTTGTACTGAGAACTTCTTGGGTATTTGGAATAGCTAATAATAACTTTAATAAACAGGTTATTAACTGGAGCAAATTAAAAAATGAACTTTCTATAGTTGATGATCAAATATCATCACCAACATATTCAAGAGATTTAGCATATTATAGTTGGGAACTTATTAAAACTAAAAAATATGGACTTTATCATCTGTCAAATGATGGAGAAGCAAGTAAATATGATCAAGCAAAATATGTTTTAGATAAAATAGGTTGGCAGGGAAAATTAAACAGAGCCAAAACAAAAGATTTTAATTTAAAAGCAGAGAGAGCAGAATATACTAAACTTGATAGTTCAAAATTGGAAAAAACAATAAATCAAAAAATACCTTCATGGCAAAATGGGATAGATAGGTATTGGAAGGAGAGTAATGGAAAAATATCATAGTAGTTGTTATACTAATAGTATGTATGCATTGTTACAATTTTTATTATTGAGAAATAAAAAAGAAAGAGAAAAAACATTTTATTTTTTTGGGAGAGCAATACCTAAAAATGTCGCAGAACATTTTGAAAATTCTTGGCATTTGAATATAAGATTTAAAAATGAGAAAGGTTTGAATAAATATATAAAAATATATTTATTGTACAAAAATCTAGAAAAATTTATAACAAGAGAAAATTTATACAATAAACCGATATACATGTTAGATAATATGAGTTATAGTCAATTTTTTTTAAATTACATGGAAGAATGTTATTTATTGGAAGATGGTTTAGCAACATATCAAATTAAAGAAAAGATTTTTTTACATAAAAAAAAGATAAAAAAATTAAGAGATAAATATTTAAAAAGATGTAAAACTGAGTATCCAATTTTAGGATTATCTGAAAAAATAAAAAAAATATATTTAACTGGAATAGCAGAAATTCCTGAAATTATAAAAAATAAAGTAGAAATTGTTAATTTAAAAGAAAAATGGCAACAACTGTCTTTTCAAGAACAAGAAGAAATTTTAAAAATATTTGACTTAAAAAATTCAGATTTAATTAAATGGCAAAAATTAGAAAATAGAATTTTATTAATAACACAGCCTTTATCGGAAGATGGTATAATAAGCGAAAAAGAAAAAATAGAGATATATAAAGAAATTGTAGAAAAAAATAAATCAGAAAACATAATGATAAAACCACATCCAAGAGAAAAGACAAATTATAAAAATATTTTTCCTAATATTGAGCTAATAGAAGGAAAATTTCCATTAGAAATATTGATGTTATTAGGGATAAACTTTAAAGAGGTAACAACGATTTTTTCAACAGCTGCTTTAAATTTTAAAGGAATAACAAATGTAAATTTTATAGGAACAGAGAATAATGAACATTTAAAAGAAAAAGTCGGAGAGATAAAAAAGGTTTATTACAAAATTTAAGTAGAATTAATTATGATTAATTATATCATAAAAATTTATAATTTTTATAGTGTTAAATTA
>DXWL01000025.1 GCA_019416865.1 Fusobacterium sp. | reverse complement strand
CTTAGGGGGCAGCCCTTTGGGAGGATAGGAACTTGCCAATCTTTTTTTCGTCTATGCAGGAGGCTGAGAGTTTCATTAAACTCTCAACGACTAGCAGAGCCGACGAAGGGACTGTTGCAAACTTGTAAAAAATAAAATTCTCTAAGAAAAAATAGTTTCTATTTATATTGCTCACAGAAAGAAAATTTGAAACTCACTTCGTTCAGACATCAAATTTTCAGAATTCTGTTTCACTGCATAAATTACGAAACAATTTTTAATATCGAGAATTTTATTTTTACAATTTTAATAAATACAACAGTCCCTTTGTTCCTTAAAAAATAATTGGAGTCAATTAAGACTCCTTTTTATTTAAAATTGACATTATTTATAGCAGATGTTATACTAAAATGTCATTTATATTTTAGAAAAAAGTCTGAAATGGTACTAAAAATTCAGTTGTTTTAAAGGAGAATATCAGAAATTATGGAAAAGTTGAAAAAGAAGGCAGTCAGTTTAGAAGCATTTGTGTGTCTTATTGTACTTATAGGTTCATGTACAGCTATGGCTCATATAATGGGACCAGTAAATATGATAAATACTATAATGGGAACAGCACATGATCTTTTGCTTAATACAGTATTCTTTATAATGGGGGTAGCTGTTCTTGCAGGAGCTTTATCAGAAATATTATCAGAGTTCGGTGTTATATCACTTATAAACAAATTATTATATTTTGTAATATATCCTTTATACAGACTTCCTGGGGCTTCAGCTTTAGCTGTAGTTACTACATATATATCAGATAATCCAGCAGTACTTAGTCTTGCTGCAAATAAAGAATTTAGAAAATATTTTAAAAACTATCAATTCACAGCTCTTACAAATTTAGGAACTTCATTTGGAATGGGATTTATAGTATCAGCATTTATGATTGCTCAAGGAGGAGCAATGAAAACAAGCCTGTTTAAACCTGTTCTTTTAGGAAACCTTGGGGCAGTTATAGGAAGTATTGTAAGTGTTAATCTTATGATACATTACAGCAAAAAATATTTTGCGAGTCGTGGAGAACTTGATAACCAAGAAATAACAGATAAATTTACTCTTGAAACAAGAGAGATAAGAAGCGGTTCTGTATTTGAAAGATTTCTTGAAGCTATGCTTGAAGGAGGAAAAGTTGGTGTAGGAATGGGAATGGCAATTATCCCAGGTGTAATCATAATATGCACGACAGTTCTTATGTTGACAAATGGAATGCCTGAAGGGGGATATACAGGTGCAGCTTATGAAGGAGTCGGAATTCTTCCAGTAATAGGTTCAAAACTTACATTTATATTAAAGCCTTTATTTGGATTTACAAATCCTCAGGCAATAGCATTTCCAATTACAGCTCTTGGAGCAGTTGGAGCAGCCATAGGTCTTGTGCCTCAGTTTATAAAAGAGGGAGTTATAGGACCTAGAGAGATAACAGTATTTACAGCCATGGGAATGTGTTGGAGCGGATACTTAAGTACTCATGTGGCTATGATGGACAGTTTAAATTATAGAGAGCTTACAGGAAAGGCAATTTTTAGCCATACAATAGGAGGAATAGTAGCTGGAATATCAGCAAATCTGCTTTTCACACTTCTAGGATAAAAATTAATAAAAAAATAAAAATTTTTCAAAAAAATACTTGACACATTAGGGGAAATTAGGTATAATCTTTTATGTCTTAATAAACCTAAATCAAGAAAACTCTATTACCATATATTGTTATTATATGGGAGGATTACAGAATATCCGAAAGGTAAATGGAGGTGCACGATGAGAGTAAATATTCAATTAGAATGTACAGAATGTAAAAGAAGAAACTATAGTACTTCAAAAAACAAGAAAAACACTACAGAAAGATTAGAAGTGAATAAATACTGTAAGTGGGATAAAAAAGTTACTTTACACAAAGAAACTAAAAAATAATTTTAGTATTTAAGAAATAATTATCAACATGCAGGTCAATGGCTCAATTGGTAGAGCATCGGTCTCCAAAACCGAGGGTTGGGGGTTCGAGTCCCTCTTGACCTGCCATTTTTTATGGATACTAATAAAAGGTGGATTAAACTATGAAATTGTTTAGAGATGTAAAAATGGAATACTCTAAAGTAGAATGGCCTAAGAAAAAACAGGTAGTACATGCAACTGTTTGGGTTATAGCTATGAGTGTTGCGTTGAGCATATATTTAGGGGTTTTTGATATAGTTGCTTTAAGACTTTTAAAGATACTTGTATCTCTATTTGGAGGACAATAATAATGAAAACAGTTTTAGAAAAAAAATGGTTTATGATACATACATATTCAGGGTATGAAAAGAAAGTGAAAACTGACTTAGAGCAAAAACTAGAGGCTCTGGGTATGAATACCATAGTTACCAAAGTATTAGTACCAGAAGAACAGTCAGTTGAGCTAAGAAGAGGAAAGAAAAAAACTATCAGCAGAAAATTATTTCCAGGATATGTAATGTTGGAAATGTATGCAACCAGAGAAGAAAGTGAAGCAGGAATAAACTACAGTGTAGATTCTGATGCTTGGTATGTAGTAAGAAATACAAACGGAGTAACAGGATTTGTAGGTGTAGGTTCTGATCCAATTCCAATGGAAGAGGATGAAGTTAAAAACATTTTCAGAGTAATTGGTTACGATGTTGAGAGTGAAGAAAACAACGAAGAAGAATTGGTAGCAGTTGATTTTGCTGAAGGGGATTATGTAACTCTGCTTGAAGGCGGATTTGCTGGTCAACAAGGAAAAGTTGCTGAAATCAATTTAGAAAATAGAAAAGTAAAAGTAATGGTGGAGATGTTCGGAAGAATGACTCCAGTAGAGGTAGACATTACAGGTGTAGAGAAGGATTAGTTATTTGAACTGATCAGTGGGAGATAAATCACTAGTACCACATAAGGAGGAAATTTAAAAAATGGCAAAAGAAGTTATTAAAATAATTAAATTACAATTACCAGCAGGAAAAGCTAACCCTGCACCACCAGTTGGACCAGCTCTTGGACAACACGGTGTAAACATCATGGAGTTCTGTAAAGCATTCAACGCAAAAACTCAAGATAAATCAGGATGGATTATACCAGTTGAAATCTCTGTTTACAACGACAGATCTTTCACATTCATTATGAAAACTCCACCTGCATCAGACTTATTAAAGAAAGCTGCTGGAATCCAATCAGGAGCAGGAAACTCTAAAAAACAAGTTGCAGGAACTATCACTAAAGAAAAATTAAAAGAAATTGCTGAAACAAAAATGCCAGATTTAAACGCTGGATCATTAGAAGCTGCAATGTCTATTATAGCAGGATCTGCAAGATCTATGGGAATCAAAGTAGAAGACTAATTACAGATCCAATTTTAGTTGGATATATTAAGTGGTAGGAGAGATCCAGTGACCACAAAAGGAGGAAATTTTTAAAATGGCAAAACACAGAGGAAAAAAATACTTAGAAGTAGCTAAGTTAGTAGATACAACAAAATTATATGAAGTTAAAGAAGCTTTAGAATTAATCAAAAAAACAAGAACTGCTAAGTTCTTAGAAACAATCGAAGTTGCATTAAGACTTGGAGTAGACCCAAGACATGCAAGTCAACAAATCAGAGGAACAGTTGTGTTACCACACGGAACTGGAAAATCTGTTAGAATACTAGCAATCACTCAAGGTGAAAACATAAACAAAGCTTTAGAAGCTGGAGCAGATTATGCTGGAGCTGAAGAATACATCGAAAAAATCCAACAAGGTTGGTTAGATTTCGATATCGTAATCGCTACACCAGACATGATGCCTAAATTAGGAAGACTAGGAAAAATCCTAGGAACTAAAGGTTTAATGCCTAACCCTAAATCAGGAACAGTTACTCCTAACATAGCAGCAGCTGTATCTGAATTCAAAAAAGGTAAATTAGCATTCAGAGTAGACAAATTAGGATCAATTCACGTACCAATTGGTAAAGCTGATTTTGATGACGAAAAAGTTTACGAAAACTTCAAAGCATTTATGGGAGAAATCATCAGATTAAAACCTGCAGATGCAAAAGGACAATACTTAAGAACTGTTGCTGTTTCTTTAACAATGGGACCAGGAGTAAAAATCGATCCATTATTAGTTGCTAAAGAAATCGGTGCATAATTAAGAATTAAATCAGTTGGATAAGAAAATTTATATAGATCCAAACTAAAGACAGTGGGTGGCGAAAGCCATAAATCCTACCGAGGTTGGACAGAGAAGTTCGTTGACCTCAGAAGAGTTTATGACCTCCGTTCCACTTCAAACATGGTACGGAGGTAATTTTAAATAAAGAGGAGGTGGAATCGTAAAAATGGCAAATCAAGCAAAAGTTCAAGCAGTAGCTGAATTAGCAGAAAGAATTAAAAGAGCTCAATCTATCGTTTTAGTTGACTACCAAGGAATCAACGTTAAAGATGAAACTAAATTAAGAAAATCTTTAAGAGAATCTGGTGGAGAATACTTAGTTGCTAAAAATAGATTATTCAAAATAGCACTTAAAGAAGCAGGAGTTGAGGATTCATTTGACGATATCTTAGAAGGAACAACAGCATTCGCATTCGGATATGATGATGTTGTAGCACCAGCTAAGGTAATGAACGAAGTTTCTAAAGCTAATGCTAAAGCAAAAATATTCAACATTAAAGGTGGATATTTAACAGGTAAAAGAGTTAGTGAAGCTGAAGTTGTTGCACTAGCAAGCTTACCATCAAGAGAGCAATTACTATCTATGGTGTTAAACGGAATGTTAGGACCAGTAAGAAAACTTGCTTACGGTTTAGTTGCAGTAGCTGATAAAAAAGAAGCAGCAGCTGAATAATTTAAAAATCAAAATTAATTAAATCATATTATCGAAAATTTAAAAATTATAGGAGGAAATAATAAATGGCATTCAATAAAGAACAATTTATCGCTGACTTAGAAGCTATGTCAGTTTTAGAATTAAGAGAATTAGTATCAGCTTTAGAAGAGCACTTCGGAGTAACAGCAGCAGCACCAGTTGCAGTAGCAGCAGGACCAGCAGCAGCTGAAGTTGAAGAAAAAACTGAATTCGACGTTGTATTAACAAACGCTGGAGATAAGAAAATCGGAGTTATCAAAGAAATCAGAGGAATCACTGGATTAGGATTAAAAGAAGCTAAAGAATTAGCTGATAACGGTGGAGTTATTAAAGAAGGAGCTTCTAAAGAAGAAGCTGCTGAAATAAAAGCTAAATTAGAAGCTGCTGGAGCAACAGTAGAAGTTAAATAGTTTTATTTCTAATACAAAAAATTGTACTGAATAAACAAAACAATAGGCACTCAAACTGAGTGCCTATTTTAATCATGTTATAGAGTGTTGAGTTTTATATCTAATTTTTTACTTAGTTGATACTTAATCTGTTAAAAATAAGATATATAAATATGTTGTTTTTAATAGGTTAAGTATTGACACAATAAAAATTGAAGGGGTGTGAGTAAATGGGGAAACTCGTTGAAAGATTAAATTTTGGAAAAATAAAAGAAAGAGGAGAAATGCCTCACTTCCTTGAATTTCAATTGAATTCTTACGAAGATTTTATTCAAGCAAATAAAAATCCATTATCTAGAGAAGATAAAGGATTAGAATCTGCATTTAGAGAAATATTCCCAATAGAATCTTCTAACGGAGATATTAAATTGGAATATATCGCGTACGAACTGCATGAAGCTGAAAAGCCTCTAAATGATGAGTTAGAATGCAAGAAAAGAGGAAAAACATACTCTGCTTCATTAAAAGTGAGATTGAGATTAACAAATAAAAAAGCCGGAAATGAAATACAAGAAAGTCTAGTTTACTTTGGAGAAGTACCTTTAATGACTCCAAGAGGAACATTTATAATAAATGGTGCAGAAAGAGTAGTTGTATCACAATTACATAGATCACCAGGTGTTTCTTTTGATAAAGAAGTAAACTTACAAATAGGAAAAGACCTTTTCGTTGGAAAAATTATTCCATACAAAGGAACTTGGCTTGAGTTTGAAACAGATAAAAACGACTTTTTAAATGTTAAAATCGACAGAAAGAAAAAAGTATTAGCTACAGTATTTCTAAAAGCAATTGACTTCTTCGATACAAACGAAGACATTATGGAAGAGTTTTTAGAAACAAAAGAATTAGATCTATCAGCTTTCTATGAAAAATATACAAATAAACAAGATTTACTTGATGAATTAAGAGTAAAAATGGAAGGAAGCTTCCTAAAAGAAGATATAGTTGATGAGGAAAGCGGAGAATTTTTAGGAGAAGCTTCAACTGTAATCAGCGATGAATTAATCAGCAACATTATAGATAAAAGAGTTATGAGTATAACTTACTGGGAAGTTAAACCTGAAGAAAAAATTCTTGCGAACACAATTTTAAATGACTCTACTTCTAATAAAGAAGAGGCAGTAACAGAAGTATTTAAGAAATTAAGACCAGGAGATCTAGTAACAGTTGAATCTGCTAAATCTCTTATCAGACAAATGTTCTTCAATCCTCAAAGATACGATCTTGAGCCTGTTGGAAGATACAAATTAAATAAAAGATTAGGACTTGACATTCCAGAAACACAAATTCTTCTTACAAAAGAGGATATTGTAAAAACTATGGAAGTTATAATGGATCTTTATAATGGAGAAGGACATACTGATGATATAGACAATCTTTGCAACAGAAGAATAAGAGGTGTTGGAGAGCTTCTATTAATGCAGATCAGAACAGGTCTTGCTAAAATGGGAAAAATGGTAAAAGAAAAGATGACAATTCAAGATTCTGAATCTCTGTCTTCTCAATCTTTATTAAATACAAGACCATTAAATGCCCTTATCTTAGATTTCTTTGGATCTGGACAGTTATCACAGTTCATGGACCAATCAAACCCACTTGCAGAACTTACTCATAAGAGAAGAATATCTGCCCTAGGACCTGGAGGACTTTCAAGAGAAAGAGCCGGATTCGAGGTTAGGGACGTTCATGACTCTCACTACGGAAGAGTTTGTCCTATAGAAACACCAGAAGGACCAAACATTGGACTTATTGGATCACTTGCAACATATGCAAAAGTAAATAAATATGGATTTATTGAAACTCCATATATTAAGATTGAAAATGGAAAAGTTAATTTTGATAGAATCGACTACCTTGCATCTGACGAAGAAGATGGATTATTCATCGCCCAAGCAGATACTAAGATAGGAGAAAATGGAGAACTTTTAGGAGAAGTTACTTGTAGATTTGGACATGAAATCGTTCAAATTCCTGGAGAAAAAGTTGACTATCTAGATGTATCTCCAAAACAAGTGGTATCTGTATCAGCAGGACTTATTCCATTCTTAGAGCACGACGACGCCAACCGTGCACTTATGGGATCAAACATGCAAAGACAGGCTGTACCACTTCTTAGAACTGAAGCACCTTATGTAGGAACAGGACTTGAAAGAAAAGTTGCAGTTGACTCAGGAGCAGTTGTAATTTCTGAAGTTGACGGAGTTGTAACTTATGTAGATGCAAGTAAAGTTAAAATTGAAGGGGACGACGGAAAAGAATATTCTTACAGACTTCTTAACTATGAACGTTCTAACCAAGCAATGTGCTTACATCAAAAACCAATCGCAAATGTAGGGGACAGAGTTAAAAAAGGTGAAGTTATTGCCGATGGACCAGCTACAAAAGGTGGAGATTTAGCACTTGGAAGAAATATTCTTATGGCATTCATGCCTTGGGAAGGATATAACTACGAGGACGCGATCTTAATATCAGACAGACTTAGAAAAGATGATGTATTTACATCTATTCACATTGAAGAATATGAAATAGAAGCAAGAAACACTAAACTTGGTGATGAGGAAATAACAAGAGAGATACCAAATGTATCTGAAGATGCACTTAAAAATCTTGATGCAAACGGAGTTGTTGTAATCGGAGCTGAAGTTGAAGCTGGAGATATCTTAGTAGGTAAGACAGCACCTAAAGGAGAAACAGAACCTCCTGCAGAGGAAAAACTATTAAGAGCAATATTTGGAGAGAAAGCAAGAGATGTAAGAGATACATCACTTAGAATGCCTCACGGATCAAGAGGAACAGTTGTTGAAGTTCTTGAGCTTTCAAGAGAAAACGGAGATGACTTAAAAGCTGGAGTTAATAAAGTTATAAGAGTATTCGTAGCTGAAAAGAGAAAGATAACAGTTGGGGATAAAATGTCAGGACGTCATGGAAACAAAGGGGTTGTATCAAGAGTACTTCCTGCAGAAGATATGCCGTTCTTAGCAGATGGAACACATCTAGATGTTGTTCTTAACCCACTTGGAGTGCCTTCTCGTATGAATATCGGACAGGTACTAGAGGTTCACTTAGGACTTGCACTTCAAAAAATACCTAACAGAGATGAAAGATATATAGCTACACCAGTATTCGATGGAGCTTCAGAAAATGAAGTAAAAGATTTCTTAGAGAAATCAGGATATCCTAGAAGCGGAAAAGTTACTCTATACGATGGAAGAACAGGAGAAAAATTTGATAACCCTGTAACAGTTGGTATAATGTATATGTTAAAACTACACCACCTTGTAGAAGATAAGATGCACGCAAGAGCAATCGGACCTTACTCACTAGTTACTCAACAACCTCTAGGAGGAAAAGCTCAATTCGGAGGACAAAGACTTGGGGAAATGGAAGTTTGGGCACTGGAAGCTTATGGAGCATCAAACATACTTCAAGAGATGATGACAGTTAAATCTGACGATATAAACGGAAGAACTAAAACATATGAAGCTATCGTAAAAGGTGAGGATATGCCTGAGGCAGATCTTCCAGAATCTTTCAAAGTTTTATTAAAAGAGTTCCAAGCAATAGCACTTGATGTTGAGTTATTTGACAGAGAAGGAAACTTAATCAATGTTGATGAAGATTTAAGTAAAGAGGAAACAATCACAGAATTTTCTTTAGCATCATTAAGTGAAAAAGAATAATTGATATCGTAAAAAGTGTATTTATTTTATATAATAAAGTGTAAAAACTTTATCTCGATTAAGGAGGCTTTACATTTAATATGGGAATAAAAAGTTTTGAAAAAATAAGAATAAAACTTGCTTCACCTGAAAAAATATATGAGTGGTCACACGGAGAAGTTACAAAACCTGAAACAATAAACTACAGAACATTAAACCCTGAAATGGACGGATTATTCTGTGAAAGAATATTCGGGCCAAGCAAAGACTGGGAATGTGCTTGTGGAAAATATAAAAGAATGAGATATAAAGGTTTAGTTTGTGAAAAATGTGGTGTTGAAGTAACTAAATCTAAAGTAAGAAGAGAAAGAATGGGGCATATAGCTTTGGCTGCCCCTGTATCTCATATCTGGTATTCTAAAGGAACACCTAACAAAATGGCTCTTGTTCTTGGAATATCTCCAAAAGAACTTGAATCAGTACTGTATTTTGCAAGATATATAGTAATAGAAAGTAATGAAGAAACTCTTCCAGTTGGAAAAATATTAAATGAGAAAGAATACAAACTGTTCAAACAGATGTATGGAAACTCATTTGATGCAAAAATGGGAGCAGAAGCTATATTAAGACTTCTTGATGATCTTGATCTTCCTGTTTTAAGAGAAGAACTTGAAAAAGAACTTGAAGATGTTAACTCTAGCCAAAAAAGAAAGAAAGTTGCTAAGAGATTAAAAATAGTAAGAGATTTCATGGAATCAAACAACAAACCTAGCTGGATGATTCTTAAAAATGTTCCTGTAATTCCTGCTGACTTAAGACCAATGGTTCAACTTGACGGAGGAAGATTTGCTACTTCTGACCTTAACGACCTATACAGAAGAGTAATTAACAGAAATAACAGACTTAAAAAATTATTAGAAATAAAAGCTCCTGAAATCGTTGTTAAAAACGAAAAGAGAATGCTTCAGGAAGCAGTAGATGCCCTTATTGACAACGGAAGAAGAGGAAAACCAGTTGTTGCTCAAAACAACAGAGAATTAAAATCTCTTTCTGATATGTTAAAAGGAAAACAAGGAAGATTCAGACAAAACCTTCTTGGAAAAAGGGTTGATTACTCTGCCAGATCAGTTATCGTTGTTGGACCTTCATTAAAAATGAACCAATGCGGTATCCCTAAAAAAATGGCACTAGAACTTTACAAACCATTCATTATGAGAGAACTTGTAAAGAGAGAACTTGCAACTAACATAAAAACAGCTAAGAAATTAGTTGAAGAAGCAGATGACAAAGTTTGGGATGTAATCGAAGATGTAATTAAAGATCACCCAGTACTTCTTAACAGAGCACCGACTCTTCACAGACTTTCAATCCAAGCTTTTGAACCAGTGTTAATTGAAGGAAAAGCTATAAGACTTCACCCATTAGTATGTTCTGCGTTCAACGCCGACTTCGACGGGGACCAAATGGCTGTTCACTTAGTATTATCACCAGAAGCTATAATGGAAGCAAAACTATTAATGCTTGCTCCAAACAACATCATATCTCCAGCTAATGGACAACCAATAGCTATTCCTGGACAAGACATGGTTATGGGATGTTTCTACATGACTAAAGACAGACCAGGATGTAAAGGAGAAGGAAAACTGTTCTCTAATAAAGAGCAAGTGCTTACAGCTTACCAAAACCAAGTAGTAGATACTCACAGTATTATTAAAGTAAGAATAAACGGAGAAACAATAACTACTACTCCAGGAAGAATTTTATTTGCTGAACTTCTTCCAGAACTAATAAGAAACTATCATATGACTTATGGTAAAGGACCTCTTAAGAAATTAATAGGTGAGTTATATGAAAAATATGGATTCACAAAAGCTGTTGAGATAATCGACAAACTTAAAAACTTCGGATATCACTACTCTACATTTGCTGGAGTATCAGTTGGTATAGAAGACCTTGAAATTCCTGCAACTAAAAAAGAAATTCTTGAAAATGCTGATAAAGAGGTAGCAAGAATTGATGAAGAATATAAAGCAGGACATATAATAAACGAAGAAAGATACAGAAGAACAATTGCTGTATGGTCAAAAGCTACAGCTGCTGTAACAGATGCAATGATGAACGGACTTGATGAATTCAACCCAGTTTACATGATGGCGAACTCTGGAGCCAGAGGATCTATCCAACAGATGAGACAGCTTGCAGCCATGAGGGGTAATATGGCTGATACAAGAGGTAGAATCATTGAGGTACCTATCAAAGCTAACTTCCGTGAAGGACTTACAGTACTAGAATTCTTTATGTCATCACACGGAGCTAGAAAAGGACTAGCAGATACAGCTCTAAGAACTGCCGATTCAGGATACTTAACAAGAAGACTTGTTGATATATCACATGAAGTTATGGTTAATGCAGAAGACTGTGGAACTCATGAAGGAATTGAAGTTGCAGAACTAGTATCTGATGGAAATGTAATTGAAACTTTAGCAGAAAGAATCAATGGAAGAGTTCTTGCAGAAGACTTAATCGTTGATGGAGAAGTTATTGCTCCTAGAAACACAATGATAGGAAAAGAACTTATTAAGAGAATAGAAGAACTTGATATTAAGAAAGTAAAAATCAGAACACCTCTTACTTGTGCTCTTGAAAAAGGAGTATGTAAGAAATGTTACGGAATGGACCTTTCAAACCACAAAGAAGTTCTACTTGGGGAAGCAGTTGGAGTTATTGCAGCTCAATCAATCGGAGAACCAGGTACACAGCTTACAATGAGAACATTCCATACTGGAGGAGTTGCCATGGCAACAGCTTCTGCTACAACTAAAAAAGCAGAAGTAAGCGGAAAACTTCAGTTCAAAGATGTTAAAATACTTATAAATGAAGAAACAAAAGATGAGATAGTAGTAAGTCAGTCAGCTAAAATCTCTATTGGAAACTACGACCACGAAATTCCTTCTGGAGCTATATTAAGAGTAAAAGACGGAGATGTTGTAGAAGCAGGACATATCCTTGCAGATATCGACCCATACCATGTGCCAATTATCTGTGACCAAGAGGGTACAGTTGCATTCAAAGAGATCTACATTAAAGCTAACTACGATGAAAAATATGGAGTTACTGAATATTTAGCAGTAAAACCTGTTGAATCAGGAGATGCCAACCCAAGACTTATCATATATGATAAAGACAATAACCAAAAAGCAAGTTATCCAATTCCATTTGGAGCATACTTAATGGTTAAAGAGGGAGATAAAGTAACTAAAGGACAAATTCTTGCAAAACTGATCAAAGAAGGAGAAGGAACAAAAGACATCACTGGAGGTCTTCCTAGAGTTCAAGAGCTGTTTGAAGCAAGAAACCCTAAAGGAAAAGCTCTTCTTACAGAAATAGACGGTAAAGTTGAAATCACAGCTAAGAAGAGAAAAGGTATGAGAGTAATCATCATCAGAAATGAAAAAGATCCTGATATATTCAGAGAATATCTAGTATCTGTTGGAGATCACTTAGTGGTAACAGACGGAATGCTTATAAAATCAGGAGACAAAATTACTGAAGGAGCAATTTCTCCATACGATGTATTGAATATTAAAGGACTTGTTGCAGCTGAGCAGTTCATACTTGAATCAGTACAACAAGTATATAGAGATCAAGGTGTTACAGTAAACGACAAACACATTGAGATCATAGTTAAACAGATGTTCAAGAAAGTAAGAATTACTAACTCTGGATCATCACTTCTTCTTGAAGATGAAGTTGTAGAAAAGAGAATAGTTGATCTTGAAAATGAAGAGCTTAAAGCAAAAGGTAAGAAACTTGTTGAATACGAACCAGTAATTCAAGGTATTACTAAAGCCGCTGTTAATACAGAAAGCTTTATATCAGCTGCATCATTCCAAGAAACAACTAAAGTTCTTTCTAATGCAGCAATAGAAGGTAAGGAAGACTACTTAGAAGGTCTTAAAGAAAATGTAATCATCGGTAAGAAAATTCCTGCTGGAACTGGATATGTTGATTACAGAAATGTAGTTCCTGTTGAAGTTAAAGAGGAACAGTAATTTAAAATAAAATAGGCGACAGAAAGTCGCCTATTTTGTCATCTTATCAACGGCAAGGAGTTATCTTATGAGAAGTATGACAGGTTATTCAAAACTGGCTTATCAGGATGAAAATTTTCAGATAGGTATAGAGATTAAGAGTGTAAATAATAAAAGTCTTAATCTTAAAATCAAACTACCTGCTTCACTTAATTTTTTAGAAAATAAAATAAGAACACAGGTAGGAGAGTTTGTAACAAGAGGAAGCATAGACTTAAAGATAGACTTTGAAGATAAAAGAGAAAATGAAGATATGTTTGAATATGATGAAAATATGTGTAAAGCATATCTAAATCTTCTTAATGATATGGAAGATAAACTTGGAGAAAAGTTTACAAATAAAATGGATTACCTTGTGAGAAATCTAAATGTAATCAAGAAAAAAGAAAGCGATACAGAAGGATATGAAGCTGTTCTTTCTGAAAAACTTGCTGAAGTCTTAAAATCTTTTGTTGAATTTAAAATAGAAGAGGGAGAAAGACTGAGAGAGTATTTCAAAGAGAGAGTAGCATTTATAGAAGAGAGGGTTGAGATTATAAAAACTCACAAAGAGGAAGTTGTGGGAATTTATAAAGATAAACTGATAAAAAGACTTGATTCTATAAGGGGAGAAATAGAATTTAAAGAGGAAGATATTTTAAAAGAGATTCTTCTGTTTACTGACAAAAGTGATATTTCTGAGGAGATTTCAAGACTTGAAAGTCATTTGAAACAACTTAAAATAGAGCTTGATTCAAACAGCAGCACAGTTGGGAAAAAGATAGATTTCATCCTTCAGGAGATGTTCAGAGAGCTGAATACTACAGGGGTAAAATCAAATTCTTATGAAATTTCAAAGCTTGTTGTAGAATGTAAAAATGAGATAGAAAAAATAAGAGAACAGGCGATGAATATAGAGTAATTGTTCTGGGAATTGGGAAAACTTTGGTATATTATATAAAAGGAGCGGAATTATGAAAAAGGGAAACTTATTTGTAGTTTCAGGACCTAGCGGAGCAGGAAAATCAACTATCTGCAGGCTTGTCAGGAAGATGTTGAATATAAACTTAGCAACTTCAGCAACTACTAGAAAACCTCGTGAGGGGGAAGTGGACGGAAGGGATTACTACTTTCTTACAATTCCACAGTTTGAAGAAAAATTAAGAAACGGTGAGTTTTTAGAACATGCAAAAGTACATGAAAATTACTATGGTACTTTAAAAGCAGAAGTGGAATCTCGTTTGGCAGCCGGAGAGAATGTTATTCTGGAAATAGATGTACAAGGTGGACTTCAAGTTAAGGACCAGTATCCAGAGGCAAACCTTATATTTTTTAAAACTCCTACAATGGAAGATTTAGAAAGAAGATTAAGAGGAAGAAAAACTGATGACGAAGCAACAATTCAGTTAAGACTTAAAAACTCTATTAAAGAATTGGAATATGAAACTGAGTACGATACTTCAATAGTAAACTACACAGTTGAAAATTCTTGTGAACAGCTGATAAATATTATTAATAGTAAAAATTAGGAGGAATTATGAAACAAGAAATAACTTATGATGCTCTTTTAGAAAAAATACCTAACAAATATATCCTTACAATAGCTTCAGGAAAAAGAGTAAGAGAACTTGTAAGCGGATCACCTCTTTTAGTAAAAGTAAATAAAAAAGACACTTTAGTTAAAAGAGTTTTCAAAGAAATAGTTGAAGGAAAACTTACTTATACTAACGAATCAGATTCAACTGAAATCAAATAGAAGGTACAGCAATGAATATGAAAAAAATCATTGTTTTGATGCTTTGTATGTTTCTTTTTACAGCTTGTGGAGAAAAAAACAGTTCTCCTGAGAAAAAAATAACAGAGAGCAGATTTCTTTTTGGAACATATATTCAGATGATAGTGTATTCTGAAAACGAAAAAGAAGCTCATGAAGCAGTGAATGCAGCTTTTGACAGAATAGGAGAGATTGATTCAAAATATAACAGTAAAACCAGAGGTTCTGTAATATATAATCTCAATAATTCAGAAAAAAAAGAGGCAGTTCTTGACGAAGAGGGAGTAATGCTTTTTCAGGAAGTGGGAAGAGTATACAAGCTAAGTCATGGAAAGTATGATATAACAATATCTCCTCTTCTTGAAACATGGGGATTCTATAGTGATGGAAGAGAAAATATTCCAAGCAGAGAGGAACTTGATAAAGCACTAAAACAAATTGATTTTAGTAAGGTAGAACTTAAAAATAATATTATTAAAATAAATGAACCAATAAAAGAGATTGATACGGGTTCATTCCTTAAAGGATATGCTGTAGAGGAAGCTAAAAAAGTTTTAGCTGAAAAGGGAATAAAAAATGCCTTTGTTTCCTCTGTTTCAAGTATATCAACTATAGGAGGAAAACCTGATGGTACTCCGTGGAAGATAGGGATACAAAATCCTGATGTTTCAAATGAGATTTTAGGAGTGGCAGAAGTAGAAGGAAGAGCTTTGGGAATTTCTGGTGATTATCAGATATATGTAGAGATAAATGGGAAAAAATATCATCATATAATGGATAAGGAAACAGGATATCCTATTGATAACAGAAAACTTGTAGTGGTTGTATGTGATTCAGCTTTTCTGGCAGATATGTACTCAACAGCATTTTTCAGTATGACTGCAGAAGAGATATTTGATTTTGCTGAAAAAGAAAATATTGAAGTAATGATAGTCGACAATAGCAATAAGGTAAAAATGACAAAAAGTTTTCATTTGAAATAAGAAAATGCTTGAAATAAAACGGAGAAACTACTATAATACTAAGGAACAAAAAAATTTAGGGGGTTAAATAAACATGGAACAAATTATGTATCTTGGAATAGTTGCTGGAATAGTTGCTCTAGCTGCAGCATTCTACTATTCTAAAAAAGTGGAAAGTTATGAAATTAACATTCCAAAAGTAGCGGAAATTACAGACGCTATCAGAGAAGGAGCTATGGCTTTCCTTGTAGCTGAATACAAAATTCTTGTATGGTTCGTAGTAATCGTTGGTGCAGCTCTTGGATTCTTCATTTCTAGAAACACAGCAATCGCATTCGTACTTGGAGCTTTAACATCAGCTCTTGCTGGAAACATCGGAATGAGAATAGCTACTAAAGCAAACGGAAGAACATCTATCGCAGCAAAAGAAGGAGGACTTGCAAAAGCTCTTGACGTTGCATTTGCTGGTGGAGCAGTTATGGGTCTTTCAGTTGTTGGATTAGGTATGTTAATGCTTTCTCTATTAATGTTATTTATGGGAAATAATGCAGTGGCTTTCACTGACATTACAGGATTCGGAATGGGAGCTTCATCTATCGCTCTTTTCGCAAGAGTTGGTGGAGGAATCTATACTAAAGCTGCTGACGTTGGTGCTGACCTAGTTGGTAAAGTTGAAGCTGGAATCCCTGAAGATGACCCTAGAAACCCTGCTACAATCGCTGACAACGTTGGAGATAACGTTGGGGACGTTGCAGGAATGGGAGCTGACTTATTTGAATCTTATGTTGGTTCAATAATAGCAGCTGTTACTTTAGGATTCTTATCTTATGAAACTACTGGAGTAATGGGATATGCAGTTGCACCTATTATCCTTTCAGCTTTCGGAATACTTGCATCAATAATAGCAACAGTTACAGTTAAAACTGACGATCCTACAAAAGTTCATGCTAAATTAGAAGGTGGAACAAGAATAGCAGGAATCATCACTATTATTGCTTCTTTCGCAATTGTTAAATATCTTCAAATGCCTATGGGTGTATTCGGAGCTATCGTTGCAGGACTTGTTGCAGGAATCTTAATTGCATACTTCACAGGAATCTATACAGATACTGGAAAAACTGCAGTAAACAGAATTTCTGATGCAGCTTCTACAGGAGCAGCAACAGCAATCATCGAAGGATTAGCAGTTGGAATGGAATCAACAGTTGCTCCAATCATAATCATTTCTGGTGCAATCTTAGTAGCATTTAAATCAGCTGGATTATACGGAATCGCTATAGCAGCAGTTGGAATGCTTGCAACTACAGGAATGGTAGTAGCAGTTGACGCTTACGGACCAGTTGCAGACAACGCTGGAGGAATTGCAGAAATGTCAGATCTTCCTCATGAAGTTAGAGAATGTACAGATAAACTTGATGCAGTTGGAAACTCAACAGCAGCAGTTGGTAAAGGATTTGCAGTTGGATCTGCAGCTCTTACAGCTCTTTCTCTATTCGCTTCATACAGAGAAGCAGTTAACAACTTAACAGCTGATGAATTAAGAATAGATGTTACTAACCCAGATGTAATCGTTGGATTATTCATCGGAGGAATGTTAACATTCTTATTCTCTGCATTAACTATGACAGCAGTTGGTAAAGCAGCTATGGAAATGGTTGAAGAAGTTAGAAGACAGTTCAGAGAAATGCCTGGAATCATGGAAAGAAAAGTTAAACCTGATTACAAAAGATGTGTTGAAATCTCTACTCACTCTTCATTAAAACAAATGATCGTTCCTGGATTACTTGCAATTGTTGCACCAGTAGTAGTAGGATTATGGTCAGTTGAAGCTCTTGGAGGACTTCTTGCAGGTTCTCTTGTTACAGGTATCCTAATGGCTATCATGATGGCAAACGCTGGAGGAGCTTGGGATAACGGTAAGAAACAAATCGAAGGTGGATACAAAGGAGATGGAAAAGGATCTGACAGACATAAAGCAGCAGTTGTTGGAGATACAGTAGGAGATCCATTCAAAGATACATCTGGACCAGCTCTTAACATCTTAATAAAACTAATGACTATAGTTTCTCTAGTATTAGTTCCATTATTTGTAAAATTTATCTAGTAGTTTGATACTGGAATAATATAAAGAAAAAGACAGCTTAGGCTGTCTTTTTTTCTTGTATTTTTTAATAAAATATATTGTTGACAGAAAAACAAAAGAATGTTAATATTAACAATATAGGGGGGTACCCTATGTTGAAATTAAAAATTGATTATTTAAACTGAAAAGTGAAAAGAGGTAATATAATGGAAGAAAAATACAAATTAACCGGTGTAGGTTGTATGAAATGTGTTGCCAAAATAGAAAAAAATCTTTCTGAAATGGAAGGAGTTAATAAAGTAAAAGTTGATGTTGAAACAAAATACATGGATATATCTTATAATGAAAAAATAGTTCCATTCAATAAAATAGAAGATAAACTTATAGAAATTGGGTATGGAATAGACAGAAATAATGAGGAAAAAGAAGAGGTTGTATGTGAATTTCAACAGGAAGAGATTCAGAAAAAAAATGAAACTTTATTAAAAAAAGACAGCAAAAAACAATTTAAACTTTCAGGAGTAACTTGTCAAGCTTGTGTAAGAAGAATAGAAACAAAAGTTGGAAAGATGCAGGGAGTTAAAACAGCTGTAGTAAATCTTGCCACAGAAGAATTGACTGTAGAATATGATGATGAACTTACAAATCAGAGAAAAATAGAGGAAGAAGTAATATCAGCAGGTTATGGAATAGAAGAAAAAATAGAAGCTTCTGAACTTAATGTAAAAATAGAAGGAATAAGCTGTCAGGCTTGTGTTGCAAATATAGAGAGAAAGGTAGGAAAGCTTGATGGTGTTATAAGTGCAGAAGTTAATCTTGCCACAAACAGAGGAAGGTTTTTATATAACAGCAAGAGAATAAAAGCTTCGGAGATTATAGATGTAATAAATAATCTTGGGGGGTATAAAGCAATAAAAGATGAAGAAGCAAAACCTGAAGATGAGATTAAAAAAGAAGCAGAGATGAAGAGAGAACTTTTAGAGTTTAAAACTGCTATAACTCTTGCAGCTATAGTTTTCTATATTACTATGGGACATATGATGGGAATGCCTCTGCCAAGTATAATTTCTCCTGATGCAAATCCAATAAATTATGCAATTATTCAGCTTGTATTAGCAGTTCCTGTAATGCTTATAGGAAGAAGATTTTATACAGTGGGAATAAGAGCTTTGATAAAAGGTGCTCCTAATATGGATTCACTTATTGCAACAGGAACAGGAGCAGCTCTTCTTTATAGTGTGTTTGGTACATATGAGATAATAAAAGGAAATATAGAATATGTTCATGCTCTTTATTATGAATCAGCAGTTGTGATAATAGCTCTTATTATGTTTGGTAAGCTTTTAGAAAAAAGAAGCAAAGGAAAAACTTCAGATGCTATAAAAAAACTTATGGGACTTCAGTCTAAAAAAGCTTCTCTTATAAAAAATGGCGAGATAATATCTGTAGATATTGAAGAGGTAGAAGAGGGGGATATTGTTTTTGTAAGACCTGGAGAAAGTATTCCAGTTGATGGAAAAGTTATAGAGGGAAGTACAAATGTAGATGAATCTATGCTTACAGGGGAAAGTATTCCAGTAAGAAAACAGGTTGGGGATAATGTTTTTGGAGCTACAATAAATAAAAATGGAAGTATTAAAATAGGGGCAACAGCTATAGGAAAAGATACTGTTCTTGCAAAGATAATAAAACTTGTGGAAGATGCTCAGGGTTCAAAAGCTCCTATTGCCAAAATGGCTGATATAATTTCAGGATACTTTGTTCCTGTTGTAATAGGAATAGCAACTATATCAAGTATAACATGGTATATTCTTGGAAGAACAGGAAAAGTAAATCTTTCAATGAGTCCGAGTATATTCGCTCTTACAATATTTATTTCTGTTCTTGTAATTGCTTGTCCTTGTTCTTTGGGACTTGCAACTCCTACAGCTATTATGGTAGGAACAGGAAGAGGAGCAGAGCTTGGTATTTTGATAAAATCAGGTGAGGCTCTTGAAAAAGCCCATAAACTTAATATGATAGTGTTTGATAAAACAGGAACTATTACAGAAGGAAAACCAGTTATTACAGATGTGCTTATTGACAAAAATAAATTTTCAGAAGAAGAATTTTTAAAAATAACAGCTTCTGTAGAACAGCATTCAGAACATCCTTTAGGTGAATCTGTAGTTGAAGAGGTGAAAAAAAGAGGAATATCTCTTGAAGAAGTTAAAAACTTTACAAGTATTTCAGGAGAAGGTATTATAGGAGAAACAGGAAACAGAAAAGTTATTGTAGGAAACTACAAGATTTTTAAAAATAATGGTATAATAATCCCTGAAAACAATGAGAGCACAAGAGTTGCTCAAGAGGGAAAAACACCAATATTTGTTGGAATTGATGGGGAATATGCAGGACTTATAGCTGTTGCAGATGTTATTAAAGAAAACTCAAAAGAGAGTGTAGCTGCCCTTAAGGCTATGGGACTTAAAGTGGCTATGATTACAGGAGATAACAGAAAAACAGCAGAAGTTGTGGCAGGACAGGTTGGAATTGATGTTGTTCTTGCAGAGGTAAGCCCTGAAGATAAATATCTTGAAGTAAAAAGATTGCAGAATGAAGGATTAAGAGTGGGAATGGTTGGAGATGGAATAAATGACTCTCCTGCACTTTCACAGGCTGATGTGGGAATAGCAATAGGAGGAGGAACAGATATTGCTATGGAAAGTGCAGATATAATCCTTATGAGAAAGGATCTTAATGATGTAGCTGTGGCAATGAAACTGAGCCATGCAGTTATAAAAAATATTAAGGAAAATCTTTTCTGGGCATTTTTGTATAATAGTCTTGGAATACCAGTGGCAGCAGGTGTGTTGTTCTTAATAACAGGACATCTTTTAAATCCTATGATTGCTGGAGGAGCTATGGCAATGAGTTCTGTTTCAGTTGTAACAAATGCTTTAAGACTTAGAAATTTTGGAAAATAATTTTTTAAACTACCATGGAGGTAAAAATGGCTGAAAAAAAAGAAAAATTCAGAATGGAAGTTGAAGAGTGTACAGGAAGATATTGTACATCTGCTGAAACAAAACAAAAATTAAAAGCTAGATTAAACAGAATAGAAGGACAGATAAGAGGAATAAATAACATGGTGGAAAAAGATGTCTACTGTGATGATATTCTTAATCAGATAGCTTCTGTGAGAGCTGCTCTTGCAGGAGTATCAAAACAGGTGCTTGAAGGACATTTAAGACACTGTGTTGTAGATGGCATTAAAGAAGGAAAAGAGGAGCAGATAATAGAGGAGCTTATTGCTACTTTAAATAAAATGATGAAATAGGGAATTTTATTTTTGATTTTAAAATTTAAATATGGAGTAAAATATGAATTATTTTTTATTTTTAAATCACCCAAAAGGTGAAGAGGTGTACAAGGTTAATGAAGAAAATGAAGAGGCAGCAAGAAGATATTTTGAAACAGCAGATCTTGTTGAAACAGATGTTGTAATAGAAGGAAAAACATATCATGCAAAAATAGATTATGAGATGTTTGGAAAACTTTCAAATTTTGACTGCTTTAACTGTATAAATAATTGTTGTGCAGACAGTCCTTCTAAACTTAGTAAAAAAGGAAGAAATTTTATTTTTGAGAATATGAATGAGTTTGAAGATATCACAAGAAATATGGAAACAGCAGAGGGTCTTGGTTATGAGCAGGATGAACTTTTAGAAGAGTTAGAAAATGAGGAAGAGGGAAGAGATATAATTACAGAGATAGAAGATGAAACAGAGATGTGTTTTTATGCTTATAAAAAAGATAATAAAACTACTCTGTGTGCAATTCATTCAATGTGCTTAAATAAAAATATGTCTTCAGAAGAGATATGCAGCTGTAAACCTCTTGTATGTTCTTTATGGCCTGTGGAAATTTTAGCAGAAGATGACAATTCGATACTTTATATAACTCTTCCTGATGACTTTACAAATAGTTTTACTATTGAAGATTATTATCAGATTCCTTGTATAAATGAGGAACTTGTTAATTCTGCTTCATTCAGAAGAAAAAATCCTGAAGGATTTATGGGTGAATACAGACCTGTAATAGAAACCTACAGGGAAACTTTGATAAACTGTTTGGGAAAAGAGGCTTATGAAAAAATAAAATCCAAATTAGAAGAGGAATAATTTTTTTATAAAATCATCTCAAAAACTCAAAAAGTATTTGAAAATAAATAAATATGTTGACAATACTTTGAAAATTATATATAATATTACGGTAAATTAACCTTTCCCACAAAGGACCGTTGCGTTATATTATGAAAATATAACTTATTTTAGGAGGAAAAAAGTGAGTAAATACACTGTAATGCAAAGAAATGAAGATGTAGTTAGAGATTGGTACCACTACGACGCTGAAGGAGTTGTTTTAGGAAGATTAGCAGTAGAAGTTACTAAAAAATTAATGGGAAAAGAAAAAGTATCTTTCACTCCACACATTGACGGAGGAGATTATGTTGTAGTAACTAACGTTGAAAAATTAATAGTTACTGGAAACAAAATGAAAGACAAACTTTACTATAGACACTCTGGATTCCCTGGAGGAATTAAGAAAAGAACTTTAGAAGAAGTTTTAAATGTTAAACCAGAAGATGCTTTAATGCTAGCTGTAAAAAGAATGCTTCCAAAAAACAGATTAGGAAGACAGCAATTAACAAGATTAAGATTATTTGTTGGTGCTGAACACGATCACGTAGCACAAAAACCAGTAAAGGCTGAAATTTAAGGGGGTATTAACAGTGGCAGATATGAATCAATGTAGAGGAACTGGAAGAAGAAAAACTTCTGTAGCAAGAGTAAGATTAATTCCTGGAGAAAAAGGAATAGTAATAAATGGAAAAGATATGGCTCAATACTTCGGAGGAAGAGAAATCCTTTCTAAAATAGTTGAGCAACCTTTAGTTTTAACAGAAACTTTAGACAAATACCAAGTAATCGTTAACGTTTACGGTGGAGGAAACGCTGGACAAGCTGGAGCAATCAGACACGGAATTTCTAGAGCTTTACTTGAAGCTGATGAAACATTAAGAGGAGCTTTAAAAGAAGCTGGATTCTTAACAAGAGATTCAAGAATGGTTGAAAGAAAAAAATACGGAAAGAAAAAATCAAGAAGATCTCCACAATTCTCAAAAAGATAATTGTTATCTTCAGATATGTATTTTATCCCATGGATTTATTCCATGGGATTTTTTTATACACACAAATATATATTAAAAAAGGCTGTTGCAAATTTGTAAAAAATAAAATTCTCTAAGAAAAAATAGTTTCTATTTATATTGCTCACAACAATTTTTAATATCAAGAATTTTATTTTTACAATTTTATAAATGCAACAGCCTCTTTACTATTTTGTATAAGGTAATTATTCTAGAATGCTGGAACAACTCCACCTTTATAAGTATCATTTATAAATTTAACAACTTCAGGACTTTGTAGTGCATTAAGAAGTTTTACGATATCCTCTTTTTTCTCTTCACCTTCTCTTACAGCTACGATATTAGCATATGGAGATTCTTTTCCTTCAATAAGAAGTGCATCTTCAACAGGAGAAAGTCCAGCTTCTAAAGCATAGTTTCCGTTTATAACAGCAAAGTCTACATCTTTTAAAACTCTTGGAAGCTGAGCTGCTTCAAGTGTTTTGAATTTTAATTTTTTAGGATTTTTAACAACATCAAATTCAGTTGCATAAAGATTTGTAGGGTCATTTAATGTGATTATTCCTGCATTGTGAAGAAGTATTAAAGCTCTTCCTCCATTTGAAGGGTCATTTGGTATAGCAACTACAGCTTTATTAGGAATATCTTCTATTGATTTTAATTTTTCAGAGAAAACTCCGATAGGTTCAACATGTATTCCACCTGCAGAAACAAGTTTTAATCCTTTTTCTTCACAGAATTTATCTAAATAAGGTTTGTGTTGGAAAAAGTTTGCTTCAAGTTCTCCATCAGCAAGAGCAAGATTTGGAGTAACATAGTCGGTAAAATCTACTATTTTAAGGTCTACTCCCTCTTTAGCTAGTCTGTCTTTTACAACATTAAGAATTTCAGCATGAGGTACTGGTGTAGCTCCTACTTTTAAAGTTGTGTTTGCAAGAGCAGTAGTTCCTAGAACTAAAAGTGCAGCAGTTGAAAGTAATACTCTTTTAAATTTGTTTGTCATAATTCACCATCTCCTTAAAAAATATAAAATTTATTAAAATAAAAATTTTTTAACTATTTTGTATAAAAGTGATAACTTGTTTTATTATTATAAGAGCTATTATTAAAATAGTGTAATGTAAAGCTTTTTTTCTGTTAATTGTTAAAGATTTTTTTGCCAAATAGTTTCCTATAGATTGAAGTATTTGAACAAGAACAATGATTACAATAACAGAATATATCATAATATCAGTTTTAAATCTTTGATATCCAAATCTTATAGCAAGATCTCCAAGTCCTCCTGCCCCTATGCTTCCAGCCATAGCTGAAAATCCTATAAGGCTTATTACTGTAACTGTAATCCCGTGTATAAGATGAGGAAGTGTTTCAGGAATCATTACCTTAAAAATAATTGTTTTTGTATCAGCTCCCATACTTGAAGCAGCTTCGATAAGTCCTTTATCAATTTCATTTAAGGCTCCCTCAATCATTCTTGCCACAAAAGGAGCAGCTGATATTGAAAGAGGTACGATTGCAGCAGTACTTCCTATTGTAGTTCCCACAATAAGTCTTGAAAGAGGGAAAAGACAAATCATCAAAATGATGAATGGAAAAGATCTCAAAGCATTTATAACAACTTCAAGTACTTGATTAAGTTTTGGTTTCTCCATAATATTTCCAGGTTTTGTGATTACAAGAAGAACTCCCACAGGAAAACCTATAAGAAGAGAAAACAGAGTAGAGAAAAATACCATATACAGTGTTTCCATAGTTGAAGTTAAAATCATATTAAATACCATCGTATATCACCTCTGTAATTACTCCACATTCTTCAAACCATTTGATAGCTTCTTTTTGTTTGTTCATTTCTCCTGTAAGTTCGATATAAAGGTGTCCAACCTGCATTGTAGAAAGATTATCGATAGAACCTTCGATTATGCTTAAATCAATATCAAATTTTCTTACTGCTTTAGAAATTATAGGATCTTCTGCAATAACTCCAAGGAATTTAAGTTTTACAATACATGAACCTTTGTGTTTCATTATCTCAATATCTTTTTCATCTGTAGCAGGAAGATACGAGATAAGTTCTTTTGTAACTTCTGACTGAGGATTTGAGAAGATGTGATGTACTCCTCCACATTCAACTATTTTTCCTCCTGACATAACAGCTACTTTATTGCAGATCTCTTTGATAACTTCCATTTGGTGAGTAATCATTATTACTGTAAGTCCAAATTTTTTTTGAATATTTCTGATAAGTTCTAGTATAGCTTTTGTAGTTTTTGGATCAAGTGCTGAAGTAGCTTCATCTGAAAGAAGAATATCAGGGTTGTTTGCAAGAGCTCTTGCAATAGCTACTCTTTGTTTTTGTCCTCCGCTCAGTTGATCTGGATAGTAATCAATTTTATCAGAAAGCTCAACCACTTCTAAAAGTTCTTGAATTCTTGTTTTTATTTTTGATTTATCCCATTTTGCAATCTCAAGGGAGAAGGCAACATTTTCTCCTACTGTTCTTGATGAAAGAAGATTAAAGTGTTGGAAGATCATTCCTATTTTTTTTCTTTTTTCAAGAAGCTCACTTTTTGAAAGAGATGTGATATCCACACCATCTATTATTATTTTCCCGCTTGTAGGTTCTTCAAGTCTGTTTAAAAGTCTTATAAGAGAAGATTTTCCAGCACCGCTAAGACCGATAATACCAAAAATATCTCCTTTTTTTATTTCCAAGTCAACATCTTTTACAGCATGAAAACCATTGGGATAGACTTTGTTGACTTTTTCTATTGAAATCATATATGTCCTCCTGTGATGTCCTTAAATATCTGAATTGGTGTATAAAAAAAATCTCTACTACCATCATCAAGTAATAGAGATTTAGACTGTACAACAAATTAAGCTTTCGCCATCTGTCTGGAATTAGCACCACACCAAAAGGTAGGTTGCTGAAACATCCTAGGGCCAGTCCCTCAGTTTCTCTTGATGGATATTTAATTTTTTATTTTGACTAATCATATACCAAATATTTATTTTTGTCAAATAAATTTTAAAAAAATTTGTGGCAAATTGAAAGAAACCTTTGAAAAATAGGAAAAATGATGTATTATGTAGGTATAAAATTTTTTGAAGGAGATAGATTATGAACAGCTTTGGAGAGATTTTCAGAATATCTGTCTATGGTGAATCTCATAATAAAGGAGTGGGAGTTGTAATAGATGGCTGTCCTGCTGGAATAGATTTAGATGAAGAGAATTTTACAGAGGATTTATCCAGAAGAAGAGCTGGAAAAATTGGAACAACTCCAAGAATAGAAAAAGATATTCCTATGTTTTTATCAGGAGTATTTAATGGTAAAACAACAGGAGCACCTGTAAATATATTTTTTAAAAATGAAAACACAAATTCAAAAGCATATACAGATTTCAGAGATCATCCAAGACCGGGACACAGCGATTTTACAGCTCATGAAAAATATGGAGGTTTTAATGACATAAGAGGCGGAGGAATGTTTTCTGGAAGGGTTACTCTAGCAGTTGTGTCAGCAGGTGTTATAGCCAAAAAAATACTGCAAAAATTTTGTGAAAATATAGAGATAGAAAGCAGGATTATATCTCTTGGAGAACTTATGCTTACGGACAATAATATATCAGAAGAGGGAATAGATAATTATTTGAAAAAAATTCAAAGTGAAGGGGATTCTGTTGGAGGAATCATAGAATGCAGAGGGAAAAATATTCCAAAATCTCTTGGAGAACCATTTTTTGATTCTGTTGAATCAGTTGTTTCTCATCTTATTTTTTCAATAGGCGGAGTGAGAGGCATAGAGTTTGGAAGTGGATTTAATAGTGCAAAAATGAAGGGCAGTGAATGTAATGATGTTTTTATAAATTCTGATGGAAAAACTCTTACAAATAATTGCGGCGGAATAAATGGAGGGATTACTAATGGAAATGATATAGTTTTCAGAACAGCAGTAAAGCCTACATCAAGTATTTTTAAAAGTCAGAACACATATTCTTTTGCAGAAAATAAAATATCAGAGTTAAAAATCAATGGGCGTCATGATACAGCCTTTGTTCTCAGAGTGCCTGTTGTAGTTGAATCTTGTTTAGCAATTGCTCTTGCAGATCTTTATTTGAGAAATAGAGCTGTTAGAATATAAAAATTTTGAAATTATATTAAGGAGATATTATGAAAAGAGAAGATTATATAGATTGGGATGAATATTTTATGGGAGTTGCTCTTCTTTCAGCAAAAAGAAGTAAGGATCCAAATACTCAAGTTGGAGCTTGTATTGTAACAGAGGATAAAAGAATAGTGGGTCTTGGATATAACGGACTTCCAAGAGGATGTAGTGATGATGAATTTCCTTGGGAAAGAGAGGGGGATTTTTTGCATACAAAATATCCCTTTGTATGTCATGCAGAGCTTAATGCAATTTTAAACAGTACAAAATCTCTTAAAGGGTGCAGTATATATGTGGCTCTTTTTCCATGTCATGAATGCAGTAAAGCTATTATTCAAAGTGGAATAAAAGAGATAGTTTTTCTTTCAGACAAATACAATGGAACAGACTCTGACAGAGCATCAAAAAGAATGCTTGATGCAGCAGGAGTAACTTATAGAAAATTAAGTCCTAACATTAAAAAATTAGAACTTTCATTTAATGAAAAAGATTATTAAAAAATTACAAAAAACTCTCTGAGTAAAATATTCCATTAAATAAATTATGGAGAATATTTTAGATGCAGAGAGTTTTATTTTTATAATTTATAAAATATTATTTTCTTTTAAAGAAATCTTTGAAAGAACGTTTATTAGCATTTTTCATCTCTCTTTGTTCTCTGTGATAATTTGACCAATTTGGATCATTTTTCATATTTTTTCTAAGCTGCTTCATATAGTTGTATGTTGTACGAGCAGATGAAATTTTGTATTTAATATTATTTTTTATATCTCTTCCTGTGTCAGCTATTCCTGTAAAAAATCCTTTTATTCTAAGTTGAACCAATTTTAAAGAGGATATTTTATAGATGCTTCCACAAGATGGACACTTATATTTTGCTGCCTTATCTAAAACCTTCATTTTTTTATGACATGAAGGACAAGTTATGATAAATTTTTTCATTTTATTCTAAAGACTCCTTAGTGTATAATTTTTTTCAGACATTGCTATTATAAACTTTATTATAGGTTCCGTCTACTTAAATATTTTTAAATCTGTATGAATAGAATAACTGTTAAGGGGCTTCACAGCTAGAAAAATGGATAAATAAAAAAATTTTATTTTATATAATTTATAAATTGAGCAGTTCATAAAAAATAATTTTAAAAAAATTTAAAAGTTCTCTAATTTACTTAGACGATATTTTTCAATGGTTAGTTTGATTTTATCCAATTTGATAGAAAAATT
>DXWL01000024.1 GCA_019416865.1 Fusobacterium sp. | reverse complement strand
AACCTATGACCCCCTGCTTGTAAGGCAGGTGCTCTCCCAACTGAGCTATGCGACCCACATAAATTAGTATACTAAAATTTAAATTTTTTTGCAAGTGTTTTTTTTATATTTATGTAAATTTTTATAGTTTTATAAAAAGAGTTCAGCATTTTCAATAATTATCTGAACTCTTTTTATGAAAATTTTTTATTTTTTAAATTTCAATGATAAATACTTTTAGGAGAAGTTTTAGATTTACAGGCATTTTTATCATATTTTTTACAGCAATAAGATTTTGAAGTTTATCATAATCTTTAACCATATGACATATATATCCACACAGTTCCTGCACCAATACTCTGTCATTTTCAGATGCAAAACTAATACTCTCTGCAAAGTTTATCTTATCTGTTTCATTAATATATTGTCTATTCTTAAAGAAATCTCTCAATGCCTTGTATATTTTTATCTTATTCTCTATACATGGCTCTTCTAAATATTTTTTTAAAAAATTCCCTATTTCACTGTAAGGCTCTCCTTGAAAAAGATCTATCTCAGTTTGCTTATATTCCAGTATCTCTTTCCCTCTTCCAAGAAAAAAATTATATTCCTCACGAGAAACTCCCAGTTCCTCTGCACTTCTGTTTTTTATTTTTAAAAATATACTTCTTGATTTTATAGTTGGAAGAATATTCAGATTATTTGCTGTAAGTATGAAAAAATCTCCTTTTTCCGGCTCTTCGATAAGTTTTAAAAGAGCATTAGCTGCTTCTTTTTTTAGTTTTTCCACATCTCTAAGGATAAATATTCTGTTTCCTCCTTCATAAGATGTTGTAGAAGCTCTGTAAGCAAGTTCACGGATATTATCAATCTTTATTCCGTTAGAATCCTCATACACTTCTAAATCTCCATGAGTAAGACTATCCATTCTTTTACAGCTGCTGCATACTCCACAGAAATCATTCTCTGCATTTTCACAAGTAAGAGCTTTAGCATAAGCAAGGGCAAACTCCATTACAAGATCTCTGTCCTCACCATAAAAGATATATGTTCCCTGCTTTCTCCCGCTTTTCAGTTCATTCACTAAAAAACTTTTTGCTTCTTCGTTGGAAGTGATATCCTTAAACATACTATCTTTCTGCTTTCTCTATTTTCTTTAATACTTTCAGTTGATCCATTGCCATTCCTGCACCAACTACGACACTTAGAAGAGGATTTTCTGCAAGTCTTACACTAAGGTGAGTATGTTGAGATAAAAGTACAGGGAAATTTCTGATAAGAGATCCTCCACCTGCCATAACAATTCCTCTGTCAACTATATCTGCTGCAAGTTCAGGAGGAGTTTTTTCAAGAACTTCTTTTACACACATTACAATTTCCATAAGTGAGTCAGAAATAGCTTCCCTTACCTCTTCAGATGTAATTGTAATTGATTTTGGAAGTCCCATAATAAGATCTCTTCCTTTTACAACAATGCTCTCTTCTTCTTCAAGAGGGATAGCAGTTCCTATTTTTATTTTAATCTCTTCTGCTGTTTTATCCCCTATTAAAAGGTTGTGAGTTTTCTTGATATATTTTATGATATCTGTATCAAAATTATTACTAGCTGTTCTTATTGTTTTACTTACAACTGTTCCTCCGAAAGAGATAACTGCCACATCTGTAGAACCTCCTCCGATATCAACTATCATATTTCCTGTAGGAGCTGCTATATCTATTCCAGCACCAAGAGCTGCTGCTCTTGCTTCCTCTATAAGATATGCTCTTTTTGCCCCTGCTGAAAGTGCTGCTTCAAGAACGGCTCTTTTTTCCACACCTGTTACATCTATAGGAACGCATATCATAACATCAGGCATAAAAATTGTATTTCCGAAAACTTTTTTTATGAAATATTTTATCATAGCTTCTGTAACATCATAGTCAGCTATTACCCCTTCACTTAAAGGTTTTATAGCTACGATAGAATCTGGAGTTTTACCTATCATCTCTTTAGCTTCATTTCCAACTGCCAAAACTTTTCTTGTTTCTTTCTCAACAGCCACAACTGACGGCTCATTTAAAACTATTTTTTTATGTTTTTTACTGTAAACAAGAGTGTTAGCTGTTCCAAGGTCTATTCCGATTCCTTTTCCTGATCCAAAATTAAAATTAAATAATCCCATGCTATTTTTCCTCTCCATTCAGATTTGTTTTTATTATCTCTTTTATTTTGTCTATATTTCCGTCTATATACAAAGCTCCTATATAGGCTTCAAAACCTGTGGCTTCACGATATTCCATAACAGAGCATGATTTGGGAAAAGTTTTTATATTTCCGTTTTTGCTTCTGTTTATAAGAGGCTTATACTTTTCATCAACCTTATCTATTATCTCTCTTAAAATTCTGCTCTGAGTTTTAGCATTTACACATTGAACAACATGTTTATTAAGATTTCTTATATTATATCCCTTAAGGATAAAATACTCTCTTACATAAAGTTCCCATACAGAATCCCCTAAATACGCAAGGACAACTCCGCTGGTTTCTCTTAAATCTATAGGGACCATGTAGTTTTATCCTTTCCATCTTTAATTTTTATTCCCATCTCTCCAAGTCTATCCCTTATCTTATCAGATAAAGCCCAGTTTTTCTCTGCTCTTGCATCTCTTCTTAGTTCAAGAATAAATTCTACAAGCTCTGATGTAAGGTTTCCTATATTTTCTTCATTTTTAAGTTGTACTCCAAGCACTTCTTCCATTATCATTCTGATATATGTTTCTGCTGCTGCAAGATTTTTCATTCCCTCTTCAGATACTTTTTCGGTATCAGCATATTTATTTACTTCTTTTACAAGCTCAAATATTGCTCCAAGTCCTTGAGCAGTATTAAAATCTTCATCCATTGCAGCTATAAATTTCTCTTTTGTTTCTTCTAGGAAAGATTTTAGACCTTCAAGATTATCTCCATTTTCAGCAGGTTTTTCAGAAAGTTTTTCTTTTATTCTAAGAACAGCATTATCTATTCTTTCAAGTCCTGCTTTACTTTGATTAAGTTCATTATCAGAGAAATCTATTGGTTTTCTGTAGTGAGAGCTTAAAACAAAAAATCTTATTACTCTTCCTTCATAATGTTCAAGCACTTCTCTTAAAAGGAAGAAGTTTCCAAGAGATTTTGACATTTTCTCTCCGTTTACATTTATATATCCATTATGCATCCAATATCTTGCATATTCTCCATGACTGCTGCATCTTGATTGTGCAATCTCATTTTCATGGTGAGGGAAGATAAGGTCTTGTCCTCCTCCGTGAATATCAAATGTATCTCCAAGATATCTGCTTGACATTGCAGAACATTCTATATGCCATCCAGGTCTTCCTTTTCCCCAAGGAGAATCCCAGCTTGGCTCTCCCTCTTTAGCTTTTTTCCAAAGAGCAAAGTCAACTGGAGAACGTTTAATATCATTTACTTCTATTCTCGCTCCAGCTTTTAAGTTTTCTATATTTTGTCCTGAAAGACATCCGTAATCATCTTTATCTTTCTCAACTTCAAAATACACATCTCCATCAGCTTCATAAGCATAACCATTGTCCACAAGATTTTTGATTATTTTTATCATATCTCCAATATGTTCTGTGGCTCTAGGTCTTATCATTCCCTCTTCTTTAAGATTTACTTTTTTTGTATCTTCAAAATAAGCACTTATATATTTATGAGCAATCTCTTTTAAAGTTACACCTTCCTGATTTGCTCTTGCTATCATTTTGTCATCTACATCTGTAAAGTTTTGAACATATGTAACCTTGTATCCTCTATATTCAAAATATCTTCTCACTGTATCAAAAAATATTGCAGGACGGGCATTACCTATATGTATATAGTTGTATACTGTCGGTCCGCATACATACATTGAAATCTCATTTTCTTTTAATGGCTTCAGCTCTTCCACTCTTTTGCTCATTGTATTGTATACTCTTATCATAGCTTTCCTCCCAATTTTTATATCTCTTCATTAAGCTCTATTGCAGCTTTTATTCTTAGGCTGTCTGTTTCATAAAACCCTTCAGCCTCTATTTTTCCATAATACATGTCCATTTTTCCTGAGAAAAACTGATTTGGTGTCAATTCCTTTTTATTCTGCACTGGTACAAATGTATCTTCACCTATGCAGATATAAATATTTCCCTCTCTGTCTTTCTCAATATTTATCTCTTCATCATCTTTAAAATACTCAACATATTTTTCTGCATTGTCAGAATTTTTTATTCCAAATAGGTAGTTTCCATTTTCAACATCCACAACTATCTCTCCGTTAAGCTGTGAAAATATATCAATAGATCCTTTCAAAAACAGATCTTGTATTATATTAAGCTGTCTGTTTCCATATGTATAAGACACTGCTCTCAATATAAAAGTATCAAGTATCTTAAGATTTGCTGTAGAAAAATATAATCTGTTTTCATCTATATACTTATTCATTCTTCTTACAACAGGTTGACTGCTTAAATCTTTTATTATAGAGTTATCTCCATAGATAGAGCCGTCAAGAATCACTTTTTTTCCTTCTGTGTTTCCTGAAAGCACTACTCTGTCAATTCCCAGAAGTCTTTCTCTTTCCTGATTAAGTATCACTGTTCCCAAATCATTTTCAGCTCTTTGATTTATAATATCTATAACTTTTAGACTTTTTTTACTGTTGCCATGAATTATTCTGTTTATAGTATCAATATCTGTTCCTACAAAGAATAATCCTCTATAAGCTTTTAAATAGACATTTTCATCTTGAGAAATTCCGGCTTTTTCTTTTAGTTCATCTTTAAGCTGATAAAAATAATCATCTCTCTGATTAAAAAAATCTTTAAGTTTCAAATACATGGCAGGAAAATATTTTCCTGTATCAACTATTCCAACTATTTTTATGTTTTCACTGTAAAATCTGCTTTGAGATAAAAGATAAATACTATCTATCTTTTTTACAATCTCTTTATCCTCTATATTTTCTAATCCGAAAATCTTTTCAAGCTTTTTTATTTTTTCTTCATTTAAATTCTTATTGCTATAAATAAATGTAGTCCTGTCAGTTATAAATTCATCTGGTGAAATTTTATAGGAAAATTCAAAAGCTAAAGCAACTGCTACAGCAAAAACTGCCAGTGAAATAATCACTCCTATTAATTTTTTCATTAATCCTCCTGACTAAAATTAACCTAATCTTTCTCTGTAACTTTTTCTATCTCTTTTCTTATAACTTCCAAATTATCTTCTCTGTCAAGAAAAGAATTATATGAAGCTCTTTTTGTATCATTTAAATCTATGTCTATTATACTTAATTTTTCAGTAAATTGCTCCATTTTTTCTATAATTTTTCCATAAGGAGATACTGCAAAAGAGTTTCCTGCAAAAACTACATTATCCTCTGTTCCCACTCTGTTTACTACAATACTAAAGTTTTTATTGTAGAAAGAGCTGTTTACAGCCCCAGATTCATAAATAGATTTTTCTTTTTTTACAGCAGATTCTTCATTTACAAGATTAAAAACTATTTCTGCACCTTTTATTCCTAAAATACCCTGTACCATAGGATTAATTCCCTCTTCTCCAAGAGTTACAGCAAAAACTCCCTTTCTGCTTTCAAAAATATCTATCTCTTTTCCTCTTGTAAAATATCTTGACTCACTTCCCCCATGTCCATTTGAAAGAAAAACTTTTCTGTGCTTTCCTATTACTTTTCCATCTTCAACACAGTATCCGCTGTTATAAATTTTTCCTTTATAAGCTTCTACAGCTCCAAAAATTATTGTAATTTTACGGCTGTATTCAAGAAGCATAGAAGGAACTTCACAAATTCCTGTATCAAAAACTATATCTTCCAAAAGAGAACCATTTAAACTAAGTTCTGGAAATACTATTATATCCCCATCTTTTTCTATAGCCTCTTTTATATTTTCTTCCATCTTTTTCAAATTCTTTTCCACATCTCCAAGATATGGTTTCATCTGAGAAATTAATATTTTCATTAGAGTGTATCCTCCTGCTCAAGAAAATTTAAATCTTCTTTTGTTGTTATTTTTATATTTCCGTAATCTCCCGGAAAAATTTTTACTTTTCCTCCGTATCTCTCTACAAGAGATGAATCATCTGTTCCTAAAAATCCCTCTTCATAAGCTTTCTCATAGGAATTTATTAAAATCTCCCCTCTAAATATTTGAGGAGTTTGTGCTGCTACAAGTTTTGCTCTTTCAGGCGTAGAGGTTATGATTCCATCTTTATCCACAACCTTTATTGTATCTTTTACAAATACACCTGTTACCAGCCCATCTATTTGAGGATTATTTATAAGCTCCTTAAAACTTTCTTCAAGAAAACTTTTTTTAATAAAAGGTCTTGCTCCGTCATGAACTGCTATTATAGAATTTTTATCACACAGCTTAAGAGCATTATAGACAGAATCCTGTCTTTCAGCTCCTCCTGCTATTACTTTATTTCTTACTTTTGTTATTCCAAATTTATCACACAGATATACAACTTCTGGTATATATTCTTTAGGAGTTGTTACTATTATGTCTGTTACCAAATCAGAATACTGCCCCTTTTCAAGAGCATGGATAAAAATCGGTTTTCCCTTATAAGATATAAATTGCTTTGGGTAATTAAGCCCCATACGCTTTCCGCTTCCCCCTGCTGCAACAATAAGGGTATATCTTATTTCAGAGTTACTACCGAACATCCTACACCACCTTCTCCTTGTCCTCCAAATCTAAATTCTTTTACATATCTGCAAGTTTTAAGATATTCTACTATTCCTTTTCTCAAAGCCCCTGTACCATTTCCATGTACAACTTGAACCTCTTTATATCCATTCATCATAGCTCTGTCAAAATATGCTTCCAGCTCATAAATAGCTTCCTCTACCATTTTTCCTCTCAAGTCTATTTTTGAAGTAACATTTGTTCTTTTTGAACTTGAAGCTGGAGTAAATACTTTTTCTTTTTTTTCTGTAACTTTTTTAATATCATCAAGAGGAACTTCCAATTTTAAAATTCCTGCCTGAATAAAGGCTGTTTCTTTTGAAGGATTAATCTTTAGTACAACTGCATACTGCTTAAGACTTGATACAAGAACTTTTTCTCCCTCTTTAATATTAATCTTTCTTGCTGCTTTTGGTTTTTGCTCAACATTTGCTTTTTTCTCTTGCTCTAAACCGCTTCTAAGCATATTAAGACTCTTTTGAACGCTCTTCATATCATCTTTTTTGCTCTCTTCAGATTGAAGTTTTTTAACAAGAGCAGCAGCTTTATTTTGCATATCCTTCATCATAGCGTCAGCTTTTTCATAAGCCTCTTTTAAAATATTATTTTTTTCTATCTCAAGCTGTCTTAATTTTTCTTCGTATTCATCTTTATCTCTTTTTACTTTTTCTTTAAGTCTATTTACTTCCACCTGCATAGCTTCCAGTTCGTCAGCTTTATCTTTTATGTTGGAAATCATTTTTTCCACTTTTTTATTTTCATCACTTATATATGTTTTGGCTCTTTCAATTACCTCATCGCTCACTCCAAGTCTTTTAGCTATTGTAAGAGCATTACTTTCTCCAGGAATTCCTATAAGAAGTCTGTATGTTGGAGAAAGAGTATCAGCATTAAATTCCATTGAAGCTGTTTCAATCTCCTCTTCATTGTATCCATATGCTTTTACCTCACTGTAGTGAGTTGTTATCATAGATTTTACTTTTCTCTCTTTCAAATAATCTATAACAGCCATAGCAAAGGCAGAACCTTCAACTGGGTCTGTACCTGAACCAAGCTCATCAAGAAGAACAAGAGAGTTTTTGCTGACACTTGAAAGTATCTCCTGTACATTTTTTAGATGAGCAGAAAAAGATGATAAAGACTGCTCTATACTTTGCTCGTCCCCTATATCTGCATACACTCCTGAGAAAAATCCCACACTTGAATTTTCTTTGGCTGTAATAGGTATTCCTGCAAGAGCCATTAAAGTAAGAAGCCCTGCTGTTTTAAGTGCTACTGTTTTTCCCCCTGTATTAGGTCCAGTTATAAGCAGAGTATTGTATTTTCTTCCTATTTCAAATGTAAGAGGAACAACCTTATCCTTATCAATGAAAGGGTGTCTTCCTTCAACTATTGAAAGCTGTTCTCTGGCATTTATCTCTGGGATTGAGCAATCATGCTCTATAGCATATCTTGATTTTCCATTTAAAAAATCAAGTTCCAATACAGCTTCCCCTATTTTTCTTACATCTTCCACATTCATTCTTATTTGGTCTGTTATTCTTAAAAGAATTTTTCTTATCTCTTCTCTTTCTCTTGCTTCCAATTCTCTCATTTTATTATTAAGAGAAACTATTGAAAGAGGCTCAATAAATACAGTTTGTCCACTTGATGATCTGTCGTGTTCTATCCCTTTAATCAAGCCTTTAAAATCTGCTTTGACAGGAATAACACTTCTTCCGTCCCTTATAGTTACTATTTTTTCTTGAATAGCCTTTGTATAAGTTTCATTTGAAAACATATCATCAAATTTTCTTTTTATATTAGCAGACAGAAGTTTCTTCTGTGCTCTTATATCTCTTAAATCAAGCGATGCATCATCTTGTATTTTTTTCTCATTATCTATTGTTTTATTGATTATATCTTCAATAAATTTTAAAACAGGAACAGCTGTAAACTTTCCTTTTAACTCCTTATATTTTTCCAAATCTTCCAGTCTGTTTTTAAAAAGTCTGAAAAGTCTTAGATTTTGATTTATATCATAAAGCTCTTCTGCTTCAAAATACATTCCCATAAGATCGCATTTTTTTAAAGTTTCCAAAATATCTTTCATTCCAGCAGTTTCAATACCACCATCATATTTTGAAAAATCTATAAAATCTCTTACAATCTCAAACTCTTTTCTAAGAGAGTTTATATCCTTATAAATTCCAAGCTCTTCCACTCTCTCTCTGTTTTTTTCAATAACCATATATTCATTTAAGCTGTCTTTCAGCTTATTAAATTCAAGTATATTATGACTATGAGTGTTCAATCTTATCACCTTTTTTAAAAAATTTCTCTTCATTATATTATATCATAATATTGCCAAAGATTAGTAATACTTTATCCCCGAATTTGCACCTTATTTTAGACTTTTTAATTTTTTTACCTTTTATTTGTGTTTAAATAAAAAAATCCCTTGATATATTTCCTATATAATGATATAATAATTTGCGATAATTATTTAGGGGAGGTGCAAGAAATGCAAAGATGTGAAATTTCTGGAAAAGGAATTACTTTCGGTAACCAAATATCTCACTCTCACAGATTAACAGGAAGAGTTTGGAAACCAAATTTACAACCAGTTACTGTTGTTATCAACGGACAACCTTTAAAAATTAAAGTTTGTACTAAAGTTTTAAAATCTATCAAAGGTGCTTCTGAAACTGAATTAATGCAAATTTTAAAAGCAAATGCTAATACTTTAAGTCCAAGAATTACTAAAGCTTTAAGCAAATAGTAAGCAGACAAACTTATATGTATTAAAAAAAAGACAGCTTGTTTTACTTAACAGAGCATGTCTTTTTTTTATACCACATATTTTTATTTGTTTTTATCATAAAGAATTTTTTCAAGAGATTTACTTGCTGTGAATTTTATATACTTTCTGGGTTTTGATTCTATAATATTTCCATTTCCTCTTGGATCTACAATTTTTCTTGTAGCTGTTTCTTTTACTTGAAATTTACCAAATTTCCAAAGAAGAATTTCAGAATCTTTTTTAAAAATTTCCTTCATGGTATCTAAAAATTCATTTACATTTTTCAGAGCTTCTTTAACATTTTCTATTCCATTTACTTTTGAATATAAATCTACAAATTCTCCTTTTATCATAATTTTCTCCATTTCTGCTTTTTTGATTGTTTTCCAAGACAAAGTTCTTCTTCAAAACTTCTGCTTACTTTGAATTTTACATACCCTCTAGGTTCTGCATAAATAATATTACTGCTGTCTTTGGGATCTACAATATTTCTTTTTGTAGTTCTCCTTACTTCAAAACTTCCAAATTTTCTGAATATCACTTCTTCGTTTTCAGAAAGTGCTTTTTTCATAGCCTCAATAAAAAAATCTATCCTTTTTTCTGCCTCTTCTAAATCTATTTTATTATATTTTGAATAAAATTCTACAAAATCTTTTCTTGTTCTCATAGTCTATCATTCTCATTATCCTATTAATTTAAAGTCAAAAATACCAAATATATCATTCCTGCCAAAGATATTAAAAATCCTAAAACACTTATTAAAAATACATTTTTCTTTTTAAATTTTATCATCATCAACCTTTCTTTCATATACAAATAAAGCCTGACTTTCACATCAGGCTCTATTCATTGAGAAAATTTATTATAAAATAATCAGCTGTTAGAATTTATATCCTACACCAACATTAACTCCATATGCTTTTGTATCGTTGCTTCCAAATTCATATGTAAATCCTCCATTGTAGAAGAATCCATTTTCATTTGATACTTCTGCACCTAAGTTGAATTTAACTGTATTTTCTGCTAGTTCTGCTCCTAATACATCAAATCCTTCACTTACTGTTGCTCCGTAGAATCTTCCTGTAAATTCTTTATCTGTATCTCCCATTGTTTTAATATAAGATAGTCCAAATCTTACATCTGCTTGAGATTTTTCTAATTGAACTGATTTTACTACATCAAATCCTACTTCTGCGTCGAATGTAGAGATTTCTGCATCTGATACTCCAAAATAAGAATCTTTTGCATTATCTTGGTCTATATAAGTATATCCTAATTTAACTTTAGGTTGTACAGAAAGTCCATCTCCAAGATCTGCTGTATATCTTCCTTGTACATATCCGCTTAATGCTTGAGTATCGTATTTATCTCCTGTTGTTCCTAAGATATTGTTATCAGCATCATATTCTCCAAATTGATATCCTAATCCTGCTGTGAAATCATAGTTTCCAACAACTTTATTTCCATATACTCCTAAGTAGAATAGGTCTGCATCAGCACTTCCTCCCTCTGTATCAACATCTTGTTTTACACCAGAGAAAGCTACCCCTGCTGTTGTAGTTTCATTTACACCATAACCAAATGCTGCTATTAGTCCTGTTGATTCTACTTCAGAAGAATAATCTCCTACAATTCCTTTTCTGTCGTATTCATTTTTAGAGTAAAGTGCTTTACCTTCAGCTGTCCATTTTCCTACTTGAGATTTTCCAGCAAGAGATTCAACAGCTTCTTCATTCATTTTAACATTGTCATAAGCTGCTCTTACAGTTTCAGAGTAGATGTTAGATGAATAGATTTTATCTAACTGAACTTTTCTTTCAGCTTTCTTTTGAGAGAATGTTCCTCCGTTTAATACAGCAGCTGCATTATTTATTTCATTTAAAACAGCATTTTCTTTATATAATTCTTTATCATATTCTAATGTTACAAAAATATTATTTCCAACTGAATGTGTAGGCATTGTTTTGTATATATCTGAATCTGTTGTAAGAACTATATCTGCTCCTACTGTTGATGTTCCTAAAGAAACCACTGCTGTTTCTCCAGAAATATTGTCAGTTGATAATTGTAATTCTCCTTTTCCGTCTACTGAAACTTTAACTTCAGAGTTAGCAAGAGCATTTTCATTATATATTCCATATTCATCTGTTCCTGCTCCAATTCCTAAAACAACTTTTCCTGTGTCATTTATTGTTAAAGTTCCTGCTGATGTAAATTTAGAAGTTGAAGATAAGTTTAATATATCTTTAACATCATTTGGAAGATTAGGTGTATTTGTATCAGCAAATGTGCTTACAGTTTCTCCTACTGTAATAGTTTTTGCACCTATCTCTCCATCAATATATGTAACATTTAATTCTTTTTCTGTTCCACTAGATACATTTAAGCTATTAACATCTAAGTTTCCTATTATTTGAGCATTAGAAACTTCTACTGTTCCAGCTCCTCCACCAATATTTCCATTAAATGCTGTTCCGTCAAGAGAAAGAGTAGAACTATTTCCTAAAACTACTGTTTCAGCTTCTTTTTCACCATTTACTGTTCCACCAACAAATGATAATACAGCATTATCAGTTATGATAAATTTACCATTAACATCAAGGTTAGTAGTAGTATCTTCTATTACTACACCTTCATCTGAACCATCTTTAGTAATTGTTACTTCTCCCGAAACATTAAACGAATCTGCTTGAAGTGATTGGTCATCTCCTTTTAATGTAGCTCCTGCTGTTCCAACTGTAACTTTATCTGCTACACCATCTTTTCCTATTTCTCCAGCAGTAACCTCTGAACCTGTAATATCATTTTCATTTCCAACATTGGCATCAGCAAATATATTTACTCCAAGTTTATTAACAATCATTCCTTTGTGTTCTATTTTTTCTCCAAGTAATTGTTTTATTAAATCATCTTCTTTAACATTTTCAATATCTGTAACATCTGATAATTTTATTTTACCATTATTTATTCCTGTTGCTCCGTCAGCTTCAGCATCAACACCTATTCCCATAGCTTTTACATTATCTTTATCAGCATATTCAAGAATAATAGTTCCGTTATTTGTTACAGAAGCACCATTTTTAGACTGCATTCCGTAAGATAATCTTCCATCATTGTGTTTTGTTGCTTCATTAATAACAATTGCACCATTATTAACTGCTGACATTCCTTTTCCATCTGCCAACATACCAACACCGAATCCTGATGTTGTAATTACTCCATCTTCACTGTTTATTAAAGTACCTTTGTTGCTTTCATCTCCTGCATTTGTAATATCCATTCCTGCACCATTTGTAACAGTGATATTTCCATTATTAGTTATTGAAATTTCTGCACCTTTTATTTCTTTATCAAATTTACCATTTAATCCTGTCGCCCATCCATTTGATTCTATATTTACTTCTCCGTTATTTACTACATCCATTGCTGCTTTTTCTGCATTAGCATTAGTGTAAATTCCACTTGCAGCATTGTTAGAAGTTAATTTTCCATCATTTACCAATGTATAAGTTCCTGCTGTTTTTCCATAGTTATTGATAAGATTACTTGTTCCTACTGTAGTTGCAGAATCAGTAACATTAGATGTTAAATACATTTTATTCGTTACATTTGAATTTGTTATATCTAATAAATGTCTATCTGAAGATGTTATTACTTTTTCTATTCCTCCATCAGAGAAAGTTACAGTACTGTCTGTTACTTTTATTTTATCTATACCAGTAACATTATCTATTGTATCATTAACTCCGTCTTTTATTTCTAAAGTATTTCCTGTTCCTTTTAATTCAACAGCTCCTACTTTCGCATTTGTGCCACTTAAAGTTATAGCTTTATCTCCATCCTCTTTATCAGCATATATTTTTCCTTCTATTACTCCTGTATTAGTAAGGATAATATTATCTTCTACATTGATATCACCTTTTACAGTTCCATTGTTTGTAAAAGTTGCTTTTGCTCCTTCAGCTTTTGCTCCTGATATTGTTATTGCTGCCCAACCTTTTTCAGCCTTTTCTATTATTCCATTATTAACTGTTGTTGTTTTTCCCCATAAATTTAAAGTTGTTCTGTTAACATTTTTTCCACTTAAAACAGCATCTTTACCTATTTCTGTTGTAATTTCATTTTCTCCGCTTTGAACTGACAGTAACCAACCTTCCGTATTTTCTATCTTATTCTCTAATGCTGTTGAAATTATTAATTTCTCACCTGCGTCTTTTCCAGTAACTATAGCTCCTGCTGTTTTACCATTTACATTCTGCTTTCCAACAATATACTCTTGTGTAATCTCAAAACTATTATCTTTTAATTCAACAGTTTTACCATTTACATCCATTGCAAAAACTGCTGTTCCCATAATTAAAAACCCAACAACTGTTGCTGTTGTTACTGTTACTCTGTTTTTTAGCCATCTTTTTAATGATTTTTCTGTGTTGACAAAATTATTCATTAATAAATTCCTCCCCCTTTGATATTTTCACTTTAAAAATTGTACAAAAAATTATGATTAATTATACACTTTTTTAAAAGTAAAAATTGTTTAATATTTTAGTATTTTTCAAAAGAGGATTGTATAAAAATATTATTTTTTTGCATAAAAAAAATAAGTATAATTATTTATAATTAATTATACTTATTTTGACATATCTCTATTATCCTCAGTATACATATTTTTTTTAAAAAAATCAAGACTTTTTTTAGTCTTAAATTTCTTTTCTAATACAGTTTTTACAAAAGATAAATATATTTTATTTTTTTGTTAAAATCTATTTTTTAATCTTTCATCTCTTCTTTAAGTTGATTTACCCAATTTACAATTCTCTCTTCTGTAAGCTCTTTTTGATTTTTATCATCTATTACAAGCCCTATAAATTTTCCTTTCTCAACACTTCTTGATTCATCAAATTCATATCCTGCTGTTGATGTTCTTCCAATAAGTTTTATATTGTTATATTTTATATATGTATAGATAACATTCATTCCCTCTGCAAAAGTTTTGCCAAAAAATTCCTGATCTCCTACACCTATAAGAGCCACTTTTTTTCCGCCAAAGTCTTTTTTTTCTAAAAATTTCAGATGTTCTTCCCAGCTTTTTTGTACATCTCCTTTATTCCAACTTGATGTGGCAAAAATAGGCATATCGTAGTTATCTATTTTTTCCTCTATCTCAGAAACATTCATTACATCAGCACCTAAAAGCTCTCCTGCTCTCTCTGCCACTCTTTTTGTAACTCCTGTTGTACTGCCATAGAAAATTCCTATTTTCATTTTTGTTCCTCCTGATAAATATTCCATATGAATATATGATTTTTCTTATGTAATATTATACCATAAAAGTATTCTAATATGAAATTATTTACCTTTTAAATATGCAACAAAAAAAGAGAGTAAAAACTCTCTTTTTTATGTAAACTATTTTTCAATTCTTGTGTAAGGAATTAAAGCGATATTTCTAGCTCTTTTAATAGCTTTAGCTATTTTTCTTTGTAACTTAGCATTAGCACCAGTTACTCTAGAAGGATTGATTCTTCCTTTATCAGAAACGAATCTTTTTAAAAGATCAACATTTTTGTAATCTATTTCTGAAGCTTTAACTCTTAATTTAGCTCTTCTTCTTCTGAATTCAGCCATTTTAAATACCTCCTCTTATTTGAAATAAACTTTTTGATAACAATAATTAATAGATTTTAGAATTAGTCTTGTTTAACGATGATATATCTCATAACTTCTTCAGTTATGTTAAGCTTTCTTTCTACATCTACTAATTTTGTACCGTCCATTTCGAACATAGTTAGTACATAAAATCCTGTTTTCTTTTTATCGATAGGATAAGCTAACTTTCTTTCTCCCCATTTCTCAGTTTTAGAAATAGTAGCAGCAGCTTCTGTTAATATAGCATCAACTTTAGCGATAACTGCATCTCTTCCCTCTTCTAAGATTGTTGGGTTGATGATGTACATAATTTCGTATTTAGTCATTCGTAATTTACCTCCTCCCTATGGTTTTAGCCCAAAACACTTATGTTCTTGAGCAGGGCAGATATTATTATATCACAAGAGTTCTTTAATTTCAAGAACTTTCTTATTTTTTAATATTATTTATTGCTTCTTATCCAAGGCGGAAGATCAAGCTCTGTTCTTCTGTCATCTTCAGCACTCTTAGGTTCAGCTTTTTCTTCAGCCTTATTTACATCTACATTGATAAAAGGCTCATTTTTTTCAACAGCATCAACGAAATTATTAGCTATAATTGTAACTTGAATTCCGTCTTTTAACTCTTCATTTAAGTTTACTCCAAACATAACATCGTCTGCACTCTTACCAGCTGCATCTTTAACAATATTTGCAATAGATTGTGCTTCCATAAGAGTTAAGTCAGATGAACCTGTTATATTTAAAAGAATTTTACTTGCTCCTGAAATTGATTTTTCTAATAATGGGGACATAAGAGCTTTTTCAGTTGCTTTTATAGCTCTGTTTTCTCCATCTCCCTCTCCAAATCCTAACACTGCTATCCCTGAATTTTGCATAGTTGTTTTTATATCAGCAAAGTCAAGATTGATAAGTCCGTTACCTATCATAAGATCTGCAACACCTTTAATACCTATCTTCAAAATATTGTTTGCTTCTTTGAAAGCATTTTGAAGAGTTATTGTTTTATCAGGAAGTTCAAATAATTTATCATTAGGAATTACAACCAAAGAGTCTACAAACTCTTTTAATTCTTCAATTCCTTTTTCTGCATTAGTTCTTCTCTTTCCACCTTCAAATCCGAAAGGTTTTGTTACTATACCAACTGTTAATACTCCCAATTCTTTTGCTATTTTTGCAATTACAGGAGAAGAACCTGTTCCTGTTCCTCCACCCATTCCTGCTGTGATAAACAGCATATCTGTATCTTCAAGAAGTTGTTTTAATTTGTCTAAATCCTCTTCAGCAGATTGTTTTCCTATTTCAGGATTTGCTCCTGCTCCAAGTCCTCTAGTAAGTTTTTCTCCCAATTGAATTCTTACATCTGCAAGTGATTTTCCTAAGTCCTGTGCGTCTGTATTAGCTGCTATAAATTCTACTCCTGTAACTCCTGCTGAAATCATGTCGTTGATAGCATTTCCTCCAGCTCCCCCTGCACCAAGAACTTTTATTTTTACAATATTGTTCTCCATAATTAACCTCCCGATATTTTATATAAAGTTAGAAAGCCATTCTTTAACAGCCTTAAATCTCTCTTTTTTTACTTTTGGTTGTTCTTCTGTTTTTTCCTCTTCATCAACTTTGATTGATGCTTTAAGGAGATTTTCCTGCTCCTCTTTTGCTTTTTTCTCTTTTTCTATTTTCTTATATTCTTTTTCCATAACTTCTAAAAGAATACCTACTGCTACAGACATCTCTGGTTTTGGATCTTCAAGCCCAGTTAAAGGGAATGGAAGCACTCTTTTTACTGAATATCCAAGATTGCTTTTTACACCATCGAATATCTCGTCCATTTTAGTAGCTCCTCCTGTAAGGTAGATTCCCTTTCCAAGATATCCTGTAAATCCAGATTCCTCTATTGTCTTTCTTATAAAGGCAACCAGATCTCCTGTTCTGGCATCTATTACTTTCTTTATATCTGCTGCAGAAACTTTTTTGCTGTCCCCTACATAAAGAAATTCTTCTCTCTCTTTAGAGTTTATCAGCTGATTTACCATTTCCTGTGCTTCTGTCTTGGTAACTTTATACAAATATTCCAAATCGCTTACATAATGCATTCCTCCCAATGGAAGAGATTTTGCATATATCAACTTGTTATTTTTGTAAATAATTATATCTGTTGTTCCCTCTCCAATATCTATAAGAGCAACTCCCATATTTTTGTCTTCTTCAAGAAGAGTTGCCTTAGCTGAAGCATAAGGATTTAAAACAATGCTGTCAACCTCTATTTTAGCTCTGTTTACTACTTCTGTCAGTTCATCAACCTCTGCTTCATTTACAAATATAAGATGAATATCCCCTTGAAGCTCTCTTCCTGTAAGTCCTACTGGATTTTTTACAATACCTGAATTATTTACTCTGATATTGTATATTTCACTTTCAAGTACCTGCTCCCCTTTTCCTTTCAATTCTTTTTCTGCTGTAAGGAAAAGTGATGCTATATCCTCATCTGTTATAATCTTTTCTTCATTGAAAGATAACCTTATATTTTTTGTTTTAGAACGAATGTTTGCTCCGCCTATTCCAAGTATTACCTTTCTAATTTCAAGTCCTGTTCCCTCTTCAACAGCTTTTGCTGCTTCAGAAATACATTCACTTAAAAGTATTGGATTCTCTATCACATTTTTTCTCATTCCCTTGCTTGGAACTTCTACATATTTCAGAACCCTTAATTTTTCTCCGCAACTGCTAAGCTCTCCCACAAGCATTTTGATTTTTGAATTCCCAATGTCCAGGATAAACTTTATAATGCTATCTTCCATTTTTATCCTCCATATATCTGACTATATAATCTTCATATCTCAGATCCATATAGTCTACTTTTTTCTTTCCTGACAGATCAAAGAAAAGGTAACTTCCTATATCATATTTTTCCTTTTTTACATCTCTGTCTGTTTTTATCACAGCTCCATCGTATAAAATAATTTTTATACAACTTGGTTCATCTATATAAATCTGTGATATTACATCTTTAAAATCTGTTGCTTCTATCTTATCAAGAACACTTAAAATTATTTCTATCTCCTCTTCTGATTTTACAACTAAAAAAGGAAAATCCTTAGTTTTCAAATCATTTAGATAGCCATAAATTTTGCCGTCTTTATCAAGAAGATATATTTTTTTCTTGTATTGAAGATAGTATTCAGGCTCTTTTTCTTCAACTGTTATTACAATTTCACTAAGGTTGCTTCTTTTTACTGAAACTTTGTTTACTCTCACATCTTCAGATATCCTTTTCTCTATTTCCAAGAGATCAATATCATTTATGTTTTCACCTATAAGCTCATCTTTAAGAGGAGAGAAGCTCTTTTCCAATTTTTCAGAAGCTCCTGCTATTGTTATATTTTTCACTTCAAAAACAGGTTTCGTTAAAAAAAACCTATTTGTTTTAATTATTCCCAAAGTCAGCAGAACAACTAAACCCATTCTGATAATCAGTTTCAAAACACTACCACCTGTCTATTCTATTATCCATTATTTATCTAAATTTTTCAACAATTTTTCTTGTAATATCATCAAAAGTATATCCTTTTAATGTTGCCAGTTTTGGTACTAAACTAGTTTCTGTCATTCCAGGACAACTATTTACCTCAAGAAAATATAATTTTTCATCTTTTAAAATGAAATCACTTCTTGAAACACCTTTCATTTTTAAGCTATTATGAATTATTGTAGCATATTCCATAGCTTCTTGGTAGGCTTTTTCACTTATTTTTGCAGGATATTCATATTCTGTCATTCCTGCTGTATATTTTGATTTGTAATCATATAATCCAATTTTAGGTGTTATCTTTAATACCCCAAGAGGCTCTCCCTCAAGAACTCCAACTGTAAGCTCCTCACCTTTTATAAATTCCTCTATAACCAGATCTCTGTCCCCTGATTTTTCAATGGCATCTTTAAGTTCATTTAAATCATGGCAGATATAAAGTCCCACTGTAGACCCTTCTGTTGAAGGTTTTACTACAACTGGATATTCTGTTATATTCTCCACATCTTTTCTTGTATATGATTTTGGAGTTCTTACTCCTACTGCTTCTGCTATTCTTTTTGTAAGATCTTTATCCATAGATACCGCACTCGATGTTACACCGCATCCTGTATATTTTTTTCCAAGAATATCAAGAACAGACTGTATTCTTCCATCTTCTCCATACTCTCCATGAAGAGCAAGATATGCTAAATCGTATTCATTATCTATAAAAGCTGAAAGAAGATTATCTTTATTAAGAGTTACTCCATAAGCATCATATCCCTGTCTTACAAGACTTCCTAAGATAGCTGCTCCTGTTCTTAAAGAAACTTCTCTTTCTGAAGATATTCCTCCCATAAAAACTGCTATTTTCATAAATTTTCACTTCCTAATTTTTTATTTCAGTATTATTATTTCCCTTTCAAGTTCTATTCCTGAATTTTCCTTTACTCTTTTTTTTACTTCAGCTATAAGATTTAATACATCTTCAAAAGTAGCTGTTCCATCATTAACAATAAAGTTAGGATGTTTCATAGACATTTGAGCTCCTCCGATTTTTAATCCTTGAGCCCCAGCTTCTATTATAAGTCTTGCTGCAAAATATCCTTTAGGATTTTTAAAAGTACTTCCAAGATTTGGCATCTCAAGAGGCTGATTATTTTCTCTCTTTGCCTGAATCTCTTTTACAAGATCTTTCTTAAATCCTTTTTCAAATTTAAAGTTTGCACTTAAAATTATCCAGCTGTTCTCTTTTATCTCTGTCATTCTATAATCTATTTTCAGCTCATTTTTAGGGATAACTTTCATATTTTTTTCGCTGTCTATTATTTCAACAGATTCAATACAGTCAAATATCTCCTTACCGTATGCTCCTCCGTTCATAAATACAAGTCCTCCTACTGTTCCCGGAATACCTGCAAGTTCTTCAAGACCTGAAAGATCATTTTCTCCCATATATTTTATAAGCTTTCCAAAATCAAGTCCAGCCTCTACATTTATTCTTCCATCTCCAAGATCTGTTATCTTATTAAGCTTTTTTAAAGAGATAAATGTTATATCAAGAAATTTATCATTTAAAAGAGTATTTGTTCCATTTCCTATGATAAAATAATTATCCAGTCCTTGTAAAATCTCTGGAATCTCCTCTTTATTTTCTATCTCTATAAATCTTTTAGCACTTCCACCTATTTTCATATTAGAGTGATTTTTCATGCTGTGCTGTTCAAATATATTCATTAATTAGTTTATTCCTTTCTCTTGTAGTTTTTCTGCAAATTCGTGAGCTGCTGAAGAGATATTTCCTGCTCCCATGAAAAGATATACATGATTTTCTTGTCTTTCAAGCAGATTATTTTCAAGCTCATCTCTGTCTTTTATTATTTTCCCATTTCTATGGTCTATTTTTTTCAATAAATCCTCAATAGATACTCCAAACTCATCTTTTTCTCCTGCACTATAAATAGGCATAAGAATAAGTTCATCTGCATTTTTAAATGTTCCTGCAAAATCTTCTAAAAGAAATTTTACTCTGCTGTATCTGTGAGGCTGGAATATAACTGTAATGTGTTTATCTTCTATACTTCTTGCCCCTTGAAGAGTAGCTTCTATCTCTGTTGGATGGTGTGCATAGTCATCTATTACCTTTACATTCCCATTGTCAAAAAGAATATCATATCTTCTTTTTGCCCCTTTAAAACTTTCTATTTTTTCTTTTACAGTTTTCATATCAAGCCCGAACTCTCTTGCAAGATATATCACTGGAAGTGAGTTATACACATTATGAGTTCCTGGAATTGAAAGAGAAAATTCTCCTGCATATTCACCTTTTATGTATACATCAAATTTAGTTTTTCCGTCTGCTATTTTTATATCTGCTGCATATATATCTGCTGATTTATCAATAAGACTGTATCTTACAACATTATCCTTATATCCTATTATATCTTGGATATTTTTATTGTCAGCACATACGATTATCTCTCTCTCTGTCTGCTGCATAAAAATATTAAAAGATTTTTTTATATTTTCAAGGCATCCATGTTTTTCAAGATGGTCTGCTTCAATATTTGTTATTACAGAATATTTTGGACGCATATACAGAAAAGAGTTATCGCTCTCATCAGCTTCTGCCACAAAATATTCTCCTGCTCCATATCTTGCATTTGATTTTATACAGTCAACTATTCCTCCTACAACTATTGTAGGATCTTTTTCCATTAAAACTGTTGCCATCATAGAGCTTGTAGTTGTTTTTCCATGAGTTCCTGCAACTGCAATCCCTGTCTTTTGATTAAGAAGTTCTGCTAAAAGTTCTCCTCTTTTTAAAACAGGAATCCCTCTTTTTACAGCTTCCATATATTCAGGATTTTCTTTGCTTATTGCTGTTGACACTACAAGAGTATCAGCATCTTTTAAATTTTCTTTTTTATGTTCAGAATAGATTGTTATCCCCTGTTTTCTCATTTCATCTGTAAGATAACTAACACTTGGATCAGAACCTGCTACACTGTATCCAAGCTCATTCATTATTTTAGCAAGTCCGCTCATACCTATTCCATTTATCCCAACAAAAAACACATTTTTCATTAAACTAATTCCTCCAAATATCCAGACTGTTGATTATGCTTTCAGTTGCATTGGCATTTCTCAAAGCCTTAATTCTTAACTTCATTTTATGAAGCTGATCATCATTTTTAATAAGTTCTATGGCTGTTCTCACCGCTTCATCTGCCTTATTGTTATCAAAAACAAGAGCCCCCTCTCTCTCTTCAAGCATAACAGCATTTTCATACTGCCCAACTTTTACAGAATTGTAAGGAATAAGCACTGATGGTTTACTCAGCTCAATAAGTTCAGAAATAGTAAGAGCTCCTGCTCTGCATATAACTAAATCTGCTGCTGCCATTATATTAATAAGATTATCAAAATAAGGCTTTATAATGTCCTTCATGCTTCTTTTTTCTATTTTGTCGAAGATTTCATCATAATGTGTTTTCCCTGTTGCCCAATATATTCTTATGTTTTTTTCCTCTTTTAATTTGTCCCATTCATTTAAAACAGCGTTATTGATACTTTTTGCCCCTAAACTTCCCCCTGTTATCACAAGGATTTTTTCTCCCTCTTCCACTTTAAGACTTTCTCTCTCTGTATTTCTGTCAATGGAATATATTCCCTCTCTCAAAGGATTTCCTGTTACTTTAAACTTATGTTGATATTTTATTGGAATATCATCGTAAGTTTTTTCAAAAGCAAGGAATGTTTTTTTGGCAAACTTATAGTAAAGTTTGTTTGTCATACCAAGATTTGCATTCTGCTCTTGAAGATAAAAAGGTGTTTTTGTAAGAAAAGCTGCTGTTATCATAGGAAGGGAGATATAGTTTCCAAATCCCAACACCACATCAGGCTTTTCCTCTTTTATTATTTTTATAGATTTTCTCACTGCAGAAATCAGTTTAAAAAATGTTTTTACTGATTTTATAGGATAGATATCAAGTCCTTCAAATCTGATATCCTCCTTTGGCACCATATCTTTTTCCATTCTTGAACTGCTTCCTACAAAAAGAATATCCACATCTCTTTTTTTAAGTCCTGCTGCCACTGAAAGAGCTGGATATATATGTCCTCCTGTTCCTCCAGTTGTTATTATAGCTTTTTTCACAATTCTTCTCCCTCTTCAAAATACTTTTTAACAAGCTGTTTGAATGTTTCCCCTCTCACTTCAAAATTAGGAAACTGATCATAACTTTCTGTTGTAGGAGAAAGAAGCACAACCTCTTTTTCATCTCCTGAAAGTTTCTCTCTAAGTGCTTTTACAACATTTTCCATAGTTACAAGAGGGAAAATTCTCTCATTTGGATATCCTCCTAAAAGAAGTTCCTCTCTGAATCTGTCTGACATCTGCCCAATAAGATAAACAGCTTTTATATTTGAATTTATCTGCTTTATAAGATCTCCAAGAGGAAGTCCCTTATCCTTTCCTCCACAGATAAGTATTGCATCTTTATATGCATCTATTGCAAAGCTTGTAGAATCAAGATTTGTTCCCTTTGAGTCGTTAACAAAAAGAACATTTTTCCACTGCCAAAATCTTTCCATTCTATGTTCAAGTGATTTTGTATGATATAAAAATTCTCTTATTATCTCTCCATCTACTCCAACTTGTTCTGCTGCTGTAACAATAAACAAAGTATTTTCAAGGTTGTGTTTTCCTTTTAAAGAAAGTTTTTCATTTTCAGCAATAACTTTTCCTCTATAGATTACATTTTTTCCATCTGTGTAACATACAGCCTTATCAAGTCCTTTTTCTGTAACAGTTACACCAAGTTTTGTTCCTGTAATTTTTTCCATTCTTTTAAGGGAATCTTCATCGTTAAGGTTGTATATAAATATATCTTCCTCTGTCTGATTTTTTCCAATATTAAATTTTGCATCAAAATATTCCTCTTTTGAAGGATATCTGTTCAAATGATCAGGAGAAAGATTTACTACCATAGCTATATCTGCTTTGAACTCTTTTAAATTTTCTAATTGAAATGAGCTAAGTTCAAGAACTGCATATTCAAGATCTGATCTGTCTAAAATAAGCTGTCCAAATGAATTTCCTATATTTCCTGCATGTTCACATTTATATCCGGCTTTTTTTAGAAGCTCTGTTATCTTACTTGTTACAGTTGTTTTTCCGTTACTTCCTGTAACAGCTATTATTTTTGTTTTCATATCAACAGATTTCATATATCTGTATGCAAGTTCTATCTCATCTATAACTTCCACATTCATTTCAAATGCCTTTTTCACAAGACTGTTATAAGGCACTCCTGGACTTTTTATAAATATATTTACTTTATCTAAAAGTTCTTCTGCTGAATCAGAAGACATTCCCTTCTTATCATCAACAAGTATTATTTCATACTTCATTTTCTTAAGGATTTCTCTAGCACCTTTTCCGCTTACTCCGTCCCCAAAAATCATTCCAACTTTCATCTGTTTAAACCTCCAAAAAAATTTTCTCTAAATAAACAGGTAAAACCACGGAGTTTATTCCATGGTTTACTGATTTTTTACAAAATTCCTCTAAGTCTTATCATTCCCAATGCAACTATACCAAAAAGTAAAGATACAATCCAAAATCTCATTGTTACTTTATTCTCAGGTACTCCCATAAGCTCAAAATGGTGATGAATAGGAGCCATTCTGAATATTCTTTTCTTTCTGATTTTGTATGAACCTACCTGAAGCATAACCGAAACAGCTTCAATAACAAATATTCCTCCTATAACAGGAAGAAGAAGTTCCTGCTTAAGAAGTATTGAGATAACACCTATTACCCCTCCAAGAGCAAGAGAACCTGTATCTCCCATAAAAATCTGTGCAGGATAACAGTTATACCATAGAAATGCAAGTTCTCCCCCTATTATTGTTGAAAGAAATACAGCTATCTCTCCAGAACCAGGTATTGAAAACAATGCAAGGTGAGTACTCATCTCAATATGTCCGCTGAAATAAGCAATTACTCCAAGAATAGAGCAGCTTATTATTACAGGCATAATAGCAAGTCCATCAAGTCCATCTGTTATATTTACTGCATTGGAAGTTCCGTTTACCACAAGCATGATAAACAGAAGCATAAACAAACTTCCTATGTAAAAAGTAGAATCTGCCATTATAGGATTTGACAAAGAAAAATCAACTGCCTTAGATCCTGTAAGTCCAAACTCTTTTATAAATACCCACACAATTATTGAAATAAGACTTTGACCAAAAAGCTTTTTACGTCCTGAAAGTCCATCTTTATTCACTGTAAATTTTTTATAATCATCTACAAATCCTATTGCACTGAAGCACAGTGTTGTTATTATAAGAAGAATAGTAAATTTATTATAAAGATTTCCAGCAATAAGAACACTCATAAGAGAACCCATAAGCATAAGTACTCCTCCCATTGTAGGAGTTCCTTTTTTACTGTAATGACTTGCTGGTCCGCACTCTCTTATCTCTTCTCCAAATTTTTTTATTTTTAAAAACCTTATAAATGGTCTTCCTATTATTAAAACCAATAAAAATGAAAGCACAAATCCTATAAATGTTCTGAAATATATAGATTTCAGAAAACTAAGCTGTGGATAATATAATCCAAGTGTATATAACATTTTTTTATCTCCTTACTCCATTATCTCCCAAAGATGATTGAAATTTGAACCTTTCAGCAGAATTACTCTGTCTGCAAAATTTTTTCTGATAATCTCTTTTATTTCATCTTTCGTTTCTGCTGTAATTAATTTTTCTTTTTCACTGTCTTTTTCAATAACCTTGGAAGCTTCTTTCATAAGTTTTCCAAAAAGGATTATTTTATCAATGTCTAAAGAAACTGCATATTTTAAAACATCTTCATGATATTTAAGTTCATCTTTTCCAAGCTCTCCCATATCTGCAAGAACAGCAATTTTTGAAACTCCCTTATAGGCACTGTTTAAAGTTTCAAGAGAGTATCTCATTGAAATAGGACTTGCATTATAAGCATCATTTATATAAGTTATTCCGTATTTCTCTACTTTTTCAAATCTCATAGCAGTAACCTTACATTTTAAAAGCCCTCTTCTTATTTCATCGCAAGAAAGCCCTGTAAGTTTTCCAATTGTTGTTCCCAAAGAAGCATTTATACAATTATGTTTTCCATTCATAGGAAAACTATATATCTCATTTTCTATTTTAAAAGCTGTTCCTTCTGGAGTTTCATGGTAATCTTCAATTATATATCTGTTATTCTTCTCAAAGCCTGTTTTTATTCCATGAAGATTTTTTAAATACACATCATCACCAAATAAAATCAAGTTTTCAGGAGAAATATAATTTTTTATCTCACTTTTTTCCAAAAATACATTATCTCTGTTAATCAGAAACTCCAAATGTGAATCCCCTATATTTGTCATCACTCCATAATCAGGAAGTGCTATATCACACAAAATCTTTATCTCTCCTCTGCTGCTCATTCCCATTTCAACAACAGCAAATTCAGTGTCATCATCTATTTGAAGCAGAGTATAAGGAACACCTATATGATTATTATAATTTCCCTCTGTTTTTATACATCTGTACTTTTCTGAAAGAACAGAATAAATTATATCCTTTGTAGTAGTTTTTCCATTACTTCCAACAACACCTATAACTTTTACAGAAAGAGCTTTTCTATATTCGTGAGCTAATTTCTGCATAGCTGTCAGAGTATCTTCAACAACAGCAACTCTTTCATGTCCTTCCCAATTCTTATCATCACACACTACAAGAGAAGCACCTTTTTTAAGTACATCATCTATATATTTTTTTCCATTGTTCAGTGCAAAAAAGATATCATCTTTTTCTACTGCCCTGCTGTCCATTTTCACTTTAGAAATTTTTGAAATCTGCGTTTTTATTGGCAGCACTTTTGTAATAATTTCAATCAATTTTTTCATTTCTCTTCCTTTATGCATATCTTTTATTTTATCATTTTAAGATATTTCTCTCAACTTATTTCAATTATTTTTTCATTTGATTTTTAGTTTTTGTCATTAAGTCTTTTGCAAACTCATAAAGAGATTTATATAAAAGTATATCTTTATTTTCAATACTTTCTACAGGCTCAAGACCTGTTTGTACCACAACACCCTTTACTCCAGCCTTCATTCCAGCCTCTGCATCAGAAAGTTTATCTCCTACAATATATGAATTTTCTGCATCTATATTAAATTCTTCTATCCCTTCTAGAATCATTCCAGGATTAGGTTTTCTGCAGAAACAATCTTTTTTATATTTTCCAATACCTTTTTCTGGATGATGAGGACAATAATATGATTTTTTTATTTCAACTCCATATTTTTTAAGTTCATCATTCATGAAATTATTTAATTTTTCACACTCTTCCTCTGTATAATAGCCTCTTGCTATACCAGATTGATTTGTTACAACAATAAGAATATACCCTAAATCATATAAAATCTTAAGTCCTTCTACAGCCCCATCTATAAATTCAAATTCTTCAGGTTTATAAAGATAAACTTTATCTATATTAATAGTTCCATCTCTGTCAAGAAACACTGCTTTATTCTTCATCTTTCGCTCCCATCTTCAAACTTTTGCATTCATTATATTTTAGCATAAAAATAAAATTATTTCTTTGATTTCAATAAAATATTTTAATTTTTATAAAAAAATAAAATTCCCTAAAAAATCTAGAGAATTTTATCTTTATAATCTTATTGCTTTTTTAAAATATTCAGGTTTTCACTTATGAAAGTTGAGCCTAAAATTAAAATTCCTCCAACTATCTGCAAAAATGTCATTTTTTCTCCTAAAAATAAAGAGGATATTATGACAGCTGATATTGGATCTATATAGCTAAGAACTGCAATAGTTTGCCCTTTTAATTCTTTTAGTGATGAAAAATAAAGAAAATATGCAAATCCTGTATGAATAACTCCTAAAATAATAAGAGATGTATATGAAATTTTTGTCATTCTGCTGAAATCAAATCCACCTGTCATTATCACATAAGGGACAAGTACAATAGAAGCCAAAATCAATTGGGTAACTGTTGTTTCAAGACCTCCAAGCCCTTTTATGAACTTATTCATAATTATAACACTGGCATAAAATACTGCTGCTGATACTCCATATATAATTCCCAATGTATGATTATATACTGCACCTGAGCTTTCATTGTTTCCTGCAATAAAAATCATTCCTGTCATTGCCCCAATTACACATAAAAATTTTATCAATGAAAGTCTTTCCTTTAAAATTATTGGAGATAAAATTGTTACAATTACAGGAGCTGAATAATAGCTGAGTGTAGCTATAGAAACTGTTGTATACTTATATGCCTGAAATAAAAAAATCCAGTTAAGTCCTATTCCAATACCTGAAAGAAAAAGAATAAGAATATTTTTCTTTATTCCTTGAAATGATATTTTTTCTTTTGAGCAAATAAGGACAACTATAAGAAACAAACTCCCTATTATTCCTCTGGATAAAGCCGTTTCTTTTGAACTTAAATCTATATTTCTTACAAAAATACCAATAGTCCCAAAAATAAGCATAGCTGTTATATTTTTTACTTCACTTCTCATAATAACTCCTCCCCCTCATAGTTATTGAAAATTATAAAAATAATATAACATTTTGTTTAATATGTCAAATTTTATTTTATTTTTTTATAACTGATATCAAATAATAGCAAAAAATAAAAAAAAGCTGTTGCATTTATAAAATAATAAAAACAAATTCTCTAAGAAAAAATAGTTTCTATTTATCTTGCTCACAGAAAGAAAATTTGAAACTCACTTCGTTCAAACATCAAATTTTCAGTATTCTGTTTCGCTGCATAAATTACGAAACAATTTTTAATATCGAGAATTTTATTTTTTTTACAAATTTGCAACAACTCACACTTACAAAAAATAAAAAATGGCGCTTCTTG